>JANNCH010000569.1:0-1558 GCA_031386315.1 Pseudobdellovibrionaceae bacterium | reverse complement strand
TTTAAAAATTTATAAAAAACTTAGTTCGAAGCTGGCTGTTCCGGAGATTTCATAACCGCAAAGTTGATTTCACCAGCACCTGCTTCGGTCACCGTAAACATCACTTTTTTCACCGTTAAGAAATCGACGCCTTTATCAGCTTGAATAGTCACTTTTTTCCAAGCATTCGGGTCATCTTCTTTTTCACCGCGTGTGGAATCTACGACGTCACGGATTTTATTCTGCAACTTAGATTCTTGCTCAGCTTGAGACTTTTTCAATGCTGCCTGAAGTTGGTCATGAAGATTTTTAATCATCCAATCTTCAGTGGCTCTAACCTCTTCAAAAGTTGCCACAGCGTCTTTATCTAAAAGAATTTCTTTGTTCGAAATCGTTACAACGAACGCTGGTTTCAACTCTTTGACTGTTGCGGCTTTCGGTAAAACAACTTCTTTTGGAATATAAAGAATTTCGCCAGTGGTATTGTAATTTTGCAAAAGAAAAATTACGAGAACCGTGAACATATCTACCATCGCCGTCAGTGACAACAAAGCAGTTACAACACGTTTCCCTTTTCTTTTACTTAAAATATTATGATAGCGGTGACGCTCACCGGGTCTTTTAATGGCCATTAGTTTGGCCCTCCAGTCGCGATTGAGATCGATGGGAAACCTGCGATCAAAACATTATCCATAGTCACAATTAGTTCTTCGTAAGGCATTTCATCCGCAATGGCGATGACCACATCCTGCTTTTCAGGATATAGCTGCTTCACTCTTTGCAGTTGAGCAATCATCCCGGCAGAATCAAACTTTCCATCAATCGTTGGAAGCGCAATCACTTGCTTACTGATTGTCAGCACATAGCCAGTGGCTTTGACATCAACTTTAACAACAATATCCGATAGTGGAGGAGGTACCGACGGAACTGTGTCTGATTTTTTGCCATAGATCGAGCTTCCAATCTGAATCATGGAAACCTGGGTCCAAACCGCGGTGATCAACAAGAAAGTAATTAACACAGACATCAAATCGATGACCGGAACTAGATTTAGTTCAAAATTGCCGTCTCGCTTACCGCTTTTTCCGCCCTCAATATGTGCCATCTTTAAAGTCCTTTTTAGTCTCTGATTTTATCGCGGTTCGCAACAACCAGATTCAACAAACTCATGCTTGTTTCGATAACTTCATTTTCAGTTTTCTGAATACGATGCTGGAACAATCCGTACGCCACGATACAAGTGATCGCAACCCCAAGACCGAATGCAGTACAATTCAAGGCATGTGAGATACCTTTTGAAAGCTCCAAAGCCTTTGTCGCCGGATCGGCAGCTGCCACTGCACGGAATGAACCGATCATACCAATGATCGTTCCCAAAAGACCCGCAAGCACTGCGATATTACCGAATACTGCAAGGAATGATGTCCATCCTTCAACTTTTGGCATCTCTCTCATCACAGCAGCATCCATCGCAACTTGGATCTCTTCATCTGGGCGTTTGTTCATCGCCTGAATCAATCCTGATTTAACTGTATTTGTTAATGGTGCTGGGCGAGCATCACAGAAACTAACGGCTTGG
>JANNCH010000547.1:0-2196 GCA_031386315.1 Pseudobdellovibrionaceae bacterium | reverse complement strand
CGGCGGTGGATATGGTCGCGTTTCTCTCGCCTCGGCGGAGTCGCGTGGACATCGTGCAGGCAGCAGGCAGGGCAATGCGTCGGGCACCCGGCAAAGCGCTTGGATATGTCCTCGTGCCGCTTTACGTAGAGTTGACCACTGGTGAAAGCGTCGATGATGCGGTAAGTCGGGCTGATTTTGATGAAGTTTGGGATGTTCTTCAATCACTACAGGAGCAGGATGAGGCTTTGGCGGAACTAATCCGTCATGTCGGTGAACAGAAGGGTCGCGGCAAGGGATTCGATGATCGCGGGTTCGGCGACAAGATCGACTTTGGCGGCCCTCGGCTAACACTGGACTCCCTACGAGCGGCCGTAACAACGCGATGCTTGGAAAACCTCTATGCCACTTGGGATGTTTGGTTTGGGAAATTGAAAGCGTTCAAGGACCGGTTCGGACACTGCAAGATCCCGAAAAACTGGAAAAAACCCGGATTGGCAAGTTGGATGAGTCGTCAACGACTCCAGAAGGATAATTTAGATCCTGATCAGCTCAGGCGACTCGACGAGATTGGTTTCGTTTGGGATCTCGCGGGTCTTGCTTGGGATGAAATGTTTATCAAGCTGACAGAGTTTAAAGTGCGCTTTGGACATTGTAATGTGGAAAGGAAATGGGAAGAGGATGATTCCCTTGGTGGGTGGGTTAGTGCCCAGCGCACTCGGAAAAACAAGGGTGTTTTAAGCGAAGAAAGGATTTCTCGTTTGGAACAGCTTGGATTTGTTTGGGACTACCAAAGGGTAAAAGGAGAAGAAACTTGGCTAAAGTGGTATCGAAAGCTAGAGGATTACACAAAAAAGTATGGAGATCCTCATGTGGTTCGAACATACTCAGATAAAAAACTCGCAAGTTGGGTTTGGATTCAACGGCAGCGTCGAAAAGGCACACTTAAGAAAAAGGGTAAAGATCCAGATTTGATTACCCCGGAGCAAATTATTCTTTTAGCCAAACTTGGTTTTTATTGGGCATGTGAAGACAAGTGGAGCGATGGCTTTGATGCATTACGAAAATTCAAAGATTCCCACGGGCATTGTGATATACAGGATGGAACTTCAGCTGATGAAAAATTGTTGAACTGGGTCAAAACTCAGAAGGTTCAGTTTTCAAGAGGGAATATGTCTTCTGACCGCAAGGAGATGTTAGACGAGATGGGATTTAACTGGGATAGCAAAATCGACCAGCGCTGGAGCGAAAGCTATGACCAACTCGTTGACTATTACGCCGAGCATGGTGATGCCGACGTTCCAGCCAAGTGGAAGGATAACCGAAAACTTGCGAGCTGGGTTAGCGCCCAGCGTCGACGGAGGAAGCTCAACCAAATGGCTGAGGAGGAAATACGCCAACTCGATTTGCTTGGGTTCACATGGAAGAGTCGTGATGTTGGAACATGGGAAGACCGCCTTGAAGAGATTAAGGATTTCAAAGTCAAAAATGGACATTGTGACGTGCCGCTAAACTATCCGAAAAATCCAAAGCTTGGACGGTTTGTGAACTCAATGAGAACGCAGAAATCACGGGGCGTATTGAGTGAACATCGGATCAAATTGCTGGAACAAACTGGGTTCCGATGGAATGCCCAGATCACGCAGGACGAGGAAGCGTGGAAAAAGCGCTGCAAACAACTGCAGGACTACAAAGACCGAGTCGGAAATTGTAATGATCCAAATCAGTGGAAGGAGGATCCCCAACTTGGACGTTGGGCGCTCTATCAACGTCAAATGAAGAGAAGCGGCAAAATTCATCCAAAGCTCGAAGAAATGTTAAATGCCCTGGGCTTTGATTGGGGGTTTAAGATCAACTTAGACGCTCGAAGACTTCATGATTCATGGGCAATTCGGTACGATCAGCTTTTGGAGTTCAGATCCTTAAATAATCATTGCAATGTTCCTGCCAGATGGCCTGAGAATCCTGAACTTGGAGGATGGGTGATTCGCCAGCGACGGCTCAAGAAATCCAATCAGATACTTCCTGAACGAGAGAAAAAGCTCAATGATGTAGGTTTTACGTGGCAATTGGTCGCCCGCAGCGAAGCCCTTACGGCTTCTGAGAGAATTTCGAGTCTTGAATCCACGTCTGAAAGATTGGCCGCTTCATGGAAAAGGATGTTTGATGAGTTGGTTTGCTATCGGCAAGCACATGGAAACTTCGACGTTCCGGTAA
>JANNCH010000541.1:0-1905 GCA_031386315.1 Pseudobdellovibrionaceae bacterium | reverse complement strand
CAAACGAATGAACGATTTACTTCTCATCTATAAAAATTTGAATCTATATTATTTTTCAACTTCAGAAGCACCTAAGATATTTTTAGCATCTTGAAGTCGGTTGTTGTGTTGACCCACAATACAAACAGAGTCACCGTTATTTAAAATAGCTTGAGCTGACGCTAAACCAAGACCCGAACTTCCGCCGACAACAAGTGCATTTCTCATACAATCCTTTGCATTAAAAATAATCTAAGTCAGTATCCACCGATCTTTCCATTGCGTAAATCCAAAACTAGCATAAAATACACCCATACCCTACCAACCAAGAGGCCCCATATGGCGAAACAAAAATCCAAAGGCAGAGACGCTGCCGAACTTAAAAACTTCTCTCTCGGTGAAACTAAAACCGATTATCCACAAAGTTATGCACCTGAGGCGCTTGAAGCTTTTGATAATAAAAATCCTGGTAAAATTGCTTGGACGACTTTTATTTGCACAGAATTCACAAGTCTTTGTCCAAAGACAGGACAACCGGATTTTGCTAAAGTCTTTATCAACTACATCGCTGATAAAAAAATGGTGGAATCAAAATCATTAAAACTTTATTTGTTCAGTTTTCGTAACCACGGGGACTTCCATGAGGACTGTATTCAGAAAATCTGCGATGATTTAACAAAGCTGATGAAACCAAAATTTATTGAAGTCATTGGCGAGTTCACCCCACGCGGCGGGATTGGCATCTTTCCATATGCCAGTTATGCGACATCTGAAAAGTATTTCCAAGGCCTTCGTGACAGACGTATTTCTGAATACGCCCCAGGCAAGTACTCGACTGACCTTTCAAAGCTGTACTAGGACTATACAAAGGCTATGCTTAGGTCCAGGTTGCCTAGTCAGGACTAGGACACTTTTCAATAAGACGACAAAATAAGAGAATGAAATACGCATTCACGATACTCGCTTTGATTTTTCTTAGTTCATGCGCCCACAAAGAGCTTCCGAATAAATTTCGTGGCATAGCTTCGTTGAAAAGCCCTTCAGAACTTGAAGGTATTTGGTTTTTGCAGGGATCACACGCAAGCCGCGGACCTTACAATGGTGAACTAGAATTAAAACGCACCCAAGACGGCACATACTCGGTCACTCGCGTAGTCAATTACATTAGTTATTATTATGAGGGCCTACGCGTTCAAGAAGTTTGGGTTGGCAAGGCCTTACCAAGCGACTCGGGTCTTGTGATTACTTTTGGATTGAACGCTGAAAAATCAGTGAACGAATTTTTTAAAGTGGACGAAAGCGATACGTTAAAAGCAGCGTTTAGAGACCCACAAGACGAAATCTATCAAGAATGGATATCAACCAAACGCAATCTTGAAGAAAAATCTCTGCGTTGGATCGCCTCTGATTTCTATGTTAAAAATTACGACACATTAAGAGTGGCGAATAAGTTTTTGGATAAGCAAAGCTTGGGTGAAGCATATACGCAAAGAAAGCAAATGCTAGAGCAGCACCCTTAGCGCAAGCAAAATCAAATTACTTTCGAACTAACGGATCGCCCACAACCAAAAAATAACGTGTTCGGCGGCCCGACCATGCACACTCAATAAATAAAAAGCCACTTTCCCAAAGTGCGAAATAGCTAGGCGATATAATTCCGGATAAATAGGGTTCTTCGACGTGACCGACAGCCCCTATCGGAGTGTTCTCGTAGTTGGTACTGCCAAAAGAATTGGCTGCAAACCACTTTGTGTAATTAGGCTGAAAGCTATCGGTTTGACCGTTGTAGGATTCAACTGTTTCGTAAACGCTCCATCTAGTCTATTTGTAGGATGATCAGATTTTCTGCAAGCTGTCCAGAAACGGAGGCCCCATGAAAACACATGACAGTATTAAAATCGCAATTTGGCAAAAACACATGATCGC
>JANNCH010000516.1:0-1506 GCA_031386315.1 Pseudobdellovibrionaceae bacterium | reverse complement strand
GAGTCTTCCCTGATCACGCTCAGGCATTAATCAGGAGGGGTCAATCGATCGTGAGTACAGCTTCTTGTTGTGCGGGATTGAGAGTAGGCATATCCGAGAGTATAGAAAAAATGCTCGAAAAGTCGAGGTATTTATTTCTTTCGAAAAAGAATCGAATTATACACTGAAGTGCAGCATTCTAGAATTATTTTTCTTGCATTTCCCTACCTTTCCCATATACTCGGCTTCAGTTATACCATTCTGTTCAAAAAAATTGTGGATCTCGTCAAACTTTTTGGCTCGCGTTCTCGCGTCAAACTTCTCGAAAAACTCGTTATCGAGGATGTCGTTGCTCGATCGAGTATCGGATTTTTTATCCGAGAACTCTGTCGAGATACAGATGAGCAGATCAATGCCGTCAGACGTGAGCTGATGAACCTCGAAGCGCTCGGGATCCTGAAGTCATACGAGCAAAATAAGAAGAAGTACTATATGATGAATCATACCTGCCCGATCTATAAGGAGATCGTCGATATGTTTCTCAAGTCCTACAATATACTCGCCCCAGTAAAGGACTTTTTCAAGTGACGAAAAAATCTCGATCTCGTGACGATATCTGAGGCGGTACTGGATTTTCGCAATGAGACCACGAATAATATCGTCGATATATTCATCATCGGAGACCTCGATAAGATCGAGTTCAACAATTTTCTCGAAAAGACATTTTTCGGAAAGAAGGTGAAATACGCCATCATGTCGCTCGATGACTTTACCAATCGTCTCGAGTACAATGATAAACTCGTCCTCTCGATCCTCGCACAGAAGGGAAATATATTTCTCCGAGATCGACTCGAGATCGAGTGAACGATCGAGAATAAACTCCGAGCAATGAAGATATTTGCATAGGGCCGAGAGGCCTCATTCGTTCATGAAGCCTCAGCAAGAAATCTAGTTTTTCGGAACCAGAGACTCTGATAATTTTCTCATGGATTCCTCGGTGATCGTATCGAACTCGAGGATGTTATTCGGTTTCTCTATCGTATACTTTCCATAGGTATATGTAGCATCTCATGTGAGATCTATCTTCTTACCGAAGAGATAGAGGTAGAGTCGTGTATGTGTATAATTGCCATTCTGGAAGGAATCGAGTGTGCCAAACGGAACATCATCGAGAGCGAATTTGAGAGATGTAGCATTCGAATTCAGTCCTCCGTAGATCGAGACTTTCTCTGGTAGAGAAGTGATCGAATTCTCTGAAGCTGATCGTCCTGTATATCCAGAGAGGAAGCTACGGAACATATCAGTAACTCCTGATCCAGAGAGCTCTGTACGTGTAGTGTTCCCATCCCAGTGACTCTGTATCGAGAGATAATCAGCATTCGTAAATCGTATATCCCAGAGATCTTTCCCGAGGGAGATCGAGAGATTATTCGCTCGCTTCGAACTGAGAAGATTATCCTGTATACTGAGGTTACCGATAGATTTTCCATCTGCATCTTTTGCGAGTTTTGCCTGGAAAGATGTCGC
>JANNCH010000474.1:0-4392 GCA_031386315.1 Pseudobdellovibrionaceae bacterium | reverse complement strand
CTTTATCGGTGTCACCGATTTCTGTGCTAAGTAATGCCGCGAAAAATTCCGCAGGATAGTGGGCTTTCAGCCAGGCGGTTTGTGCAGTAATAACAGAGTAAGCCGCCGCATGGGATTTATTTAAACCGTAGTCGGCGAATTTGTACATCAAATCGAAAAGCTCTTCCGATTTTTTTTCGTCGTAGCCTTTTTCTCTTGCTCCGCGCATGAAACGCGCACGGTGCTGATCCATCTCTTCTTTGATCTTTTTACCCATCGCACGACGAAGCATATCGGCTTCACCGAGCGAGTAACCAGCGATACGAGAGGCAATCCCCATAACCTGCTCTTGGTAAACCATGATCCCGTAGGTTTCTTGTAAGACTTCACGGCTATCTTCGATCAAATACTCAACCGGTGATTCACCATGCTTACGCTTTGTAAACTCTGGGATGTTCGCCATCGGACCAGGACGATACAATGATGTGATAGCAGTGATATCAGCAAAATTGGAAGGTTTGATTTTGCGAGTAGCATCTGTAATGCCCTCACCCTCGAACTGAAAAATACCCGCGGTATCACCGCGTGACATCAGTTCATAAACTGCAGAGTCCGTCATCGAAATATCTTTCGTGGCTATTTTTACACCACGATTTTTTTCGATCAATTTCAAAGCATAGTTAATATGAGTCAGGGTTTTTAAACCCAAGAAATCAAACTTGATCAAACCGATTTTTTCGGCATGCTTCATATCGTACTGAACAACATTCTCGCCGTCCGCACCCTTATAAAGCGGAGCATGCTTTACAAGCTCGCCATCGGCAATGATCACACCCGCCGCATGAATACCCGCATGGCGAACCATACCTTCAACCTTGACAGCGAGATCGATCAAGGTATTGACCTGCGGATTCATCTCCATCATCTCGCGTATGCGTGGTTCTGCTTCTAAAGATTCATTGATCGTGATTCCAAGTTTATCAGGAATCAATTTTGAAACCGCATCGACCTCTGGAAAAGTCATACCTAAAACACGTCCAACGTCTTTTATCGCGGCGCGGGTTTGTAGTTTTCCATAGGTAATAATCTGAGAAACTGACGGAGCCCCATACTTTTCAGTCACATACTGGATCACTTCTTGGCGGCGATCCTGACAAAAATCGATATCGAAATCGGGCATCGAGATACGTTCTGGATTCAAGAAGCGCTCAAACAATAGAAAATTCGGCAAAGGATCTAAATCTGTGATTCGCAAGCTATAGGCAACTAAAGAACCTGCTCCTGAACCCCGTCCTGGACCTACTGGAATATCGTTATTCTTTGCCCAGTTGATGAAATCTTGTACGATTAAAAAGTAACCATTGAAACCCATCCCGTCGATGACTTTCAATTCGTACTCTAGCCTAGAATAGTAATCTGGCTTTTTTTCTTCGATTACGGCCTCGCCCCGAGAAGCAGCCTCTTCAAAGCGAACTTCAAGGCCTGCCAAAGAATGTTTCGCGATGGCCTCTTTAAGACCTTCACCATTTTCAGTTGGGAATGTCGGCAAATGATAGATTGGCTTTCCCGCCTCATCTTTCATTTTAAATTTTACATTGCAAAGATCCGCAATCTTGATTGTATTTTCTAGGGCCTCTGGGATATCCGCGAACAGTGCGGCCATGTCTTTTGATTTCTTAAAATAAAATTGGCTCGAGCCCAGGCGATAGCGCCCTTCGTCTTGCAAAGTTTTATTCGTACCGATGCAAATCAAAACCTCTTGTGCAATCTGATCATCCTGCGTGAGGTAGTGGACATCATTGGTCGCGACCAAGGGCACACCCAAGGATTTTGAAGCCTCTGACAAAAATGGATTGATTTGATCCCACTCAGGTAAACCCGTGCGATTCATTTCTAAATAAAAACGATCTCCGAAAATTTCTTTTAATTTTTTAATTTTAGCAAGGGCCGCATCTTTGCCCTCTTTCAGAAAAGTATCTGAAATTTCACCGCGCAGTCCACCCGAAAGACAAATGAGATTCTCACTGTACTGTGCCAGCACTTCGTAATCGATCCGAGGTTTCCAATAAAATCCTTCTTGATAACCAATACTACTGAGCTTACAAAGATTTTTATAGCCTTCTAAATTTTGTGCTAGCAACACCAGGCGTCGCAACGATTGCGGGGTCGCATCGCGGTCTTGCTTTTTTTCTAGTCTTGAAGCCGGCGCCAGGTAGGCATCCAAACCAATGATGGGCTTTACATTCGCAGCCTGGGCCGCGAAGTAAAACTCGATGGCTCCAAACATGTTTCCATTATCTGTCAACGCAAGTGCGGGCATGCCGTCTTCGGCTGCTTTTTTGACAAGACTCTTTATACGGCAAGCCGCCTCTAACAACGAATACTCAGAATGGACGTGTAAGTGTGCAAATGACATCCCTCATTTCTATCGTGATCTGCCACTTCGAGCAAATCATAGTGCCACTGGCGCATAGCGGTATGCAGCAAGCTATTCTGTATCGTAGACTATTCAAATGATTACGAATTCAGGAAAAATCTTTATCTACAGAGTCTTTGATATTGGCCCCGACGTGAACCTTGAGATGGTTCAGAAAAAATTGCTATCAGAAACCCTCCCGCAACGTTTTAAGTTGAGCAATTCTTCGCGAGCCATGATCATCAACAATGCCCCGCTCTCTTTGAACGTTGAAGGGGGCACCTACCAATCCTTGGGACTAAGTCTTGAATACGAAGCCGCAGCTAAGATTTGGCATTTTGGCGCGGTGTCCGTCAGCATTCAGCTGACAATTCCAGCGTCACTGGCCTGGAATCAACTTGTGGATTTAAGTTTTGCCCTTGAAAACGATCTTAATCTGCACGAACTTTGCGCACAAAAAGTTAAGCAGGTGATTTTACAATTTGATAGTCCGCGCTTAGCAGCGGTGCAATGGGACACCTTTGAAGATTACTCATTATACTTTTTTAAGACCCTGCCGGGTGCAGAAACAAATGCATTGAATGTGTTTCAATCCGTAGATGTCTATCGTTTGATTCTTTCAGAAAATACGGAATTACTTTCGGACCAAGTGAAAAAAAGTATTTTCGAAAGTGCCATCCAATACAGTCAAAACGATTTGGCCGTGATCAATTGGAACAGCGCTTTGATTATTGAACCCACAGGATCTTTAGACATTCCCGATGTTATCGAGTTTGCACTTTGCCAGTTGCTTGAAATGCGTTACTACGATGATCTTTTGGATGATCGTTTGGCTTTTTTGTACGATGAACTCGAAAAATCTGAACAATCAAAATTTAAGTTCATTGGCAGTTTTTGGGAAAGCTCATCTGAAAAACTATCTAAAGAAGCGGCTCGAAAATACCTAGAAATCAGCGACACGGTCGAAAGCGTCGAAAACTCACTCAAAGTTGTGGGGGATTTTTATTTGGCTCAAGTCTTCCGTGCGGCCTCGGCCAGATTTAGGTTCAATGATTGGCGTGACAGCGTCGATCAGAAGCTAAATAACTTGGCGCAGATTTCAAAATTACTTACTAGCGAATTAAATGAAAGACGAAATCGATTGCTCGAAATCGTCATCATCGTTTTAATTGCTATTGAGTTATTGCCCTTCTTTTTCAAAGGGCTTGGATAGAACTAGTTACTTCCGCCGGTTTGACTTGATGAACCGCCGCCAGATGACATATCGTTAGCCACTTCGCCGAGTCTTTCTCTCAGTGTAATGCATGTTTGACTAAGATCGCTCACGCTATTATCGATTTGCTTATCATCGATACCCAGCGCCTTAAAGTGTGTTTTATAGTCTTCGTCTTTTCCAGTGCAAAGCACATTTACACGGGCAGAAACAATATCAAATTCTTTTCTGAAACGAGTGACGCTTTTACTAACATCCAACTTTTGTTCTTTTGATTTTTTTGCGCATTCAGCAGTCACTTTCGTACCTGGCTCAACACAAAGAGGCTGATTTTTCTTCTCGTCGACCAAGCCAAAAACAACTGGATTACACAAAACAGTGGCCTTCGTATTCTTTGCAGCTGGCTGTCTTAGGATGGGTCCTGTCGGCTCAGGCAAATTAGCGCTTTTTTCACCAGCAGATGACTTAGATGCATCTGCTGCCGGAACACTACCGTCACAAGCAAAAGTAACCGGAGGCTTACCCACTGTCATCTTAGAGATGCGCGGGCAGCGGCTTGCACGCTCTTTTTTATCAACATTTTCAGGTATTTGTTGCACCCAACCTGCGTAGATACAGCTGTTTTTGCCTTTTCGTTCAACTTCCATTTTTTCAATTTTTTTCATGCGCGCAGCTTCAGTTTCGCCTGGTGCTGCACGACTTGCTCGGTCAGCGCGAGCTGTGTGTTGATGCGCATGGTCAGGGCGACGACGTGCAAGCCATCTGCCGCTTTGACGGCGGCGGT
>JANNCH010000453.1:0-1924 GCA_031386315.1 Pseudobdellovibrionaceae bacterium | reverse complement strand
CTGCGTCCACCCGGCCTGCGTCTACCCGGCCTGCGCCTGGCCCTGCCGGGCGAATTCACCCAGCGCGCGTTTCTCAACGACAAGCTCGATCTGGCCCAAGCCGAGGCCGTGTCCGACCTCAAAGTATGGCTTCACAACTGGACGCAATACCGAGATCACAATCGAAATAAATCCTGCCACGGTCAGCAAAGAAAAGCTCAAAATTTACCTCGATCACGGCATCAACCGCTTTAGTGTAGGCGCACAAACTTTTGATGATAAACTTTTAAAGATGGTGCATCGCGAGCACAATGCGAAGCAAACTCTGGAAACCCTAGACCTTTTGCGAACCCATGATTTGAATTTTAGTTTTGATATTCTTTTTGCCTTACCGACTCAAACCTTTGCCGGTTTGAAAAAAGACGTCGAGATTGCTTTAGACCTAGGCGCTAAGCACATCAGTCCATATTGCCTAACAGTTCCAGATGGCCACCCGCTTTCTAAGGGAAGGGCTGTTGACGACGAGCAGGTCGAAATGTTCGAGCTACTTTCAGAGCAGCTGACTTCAAAAGGGTATCAACAATATGAAATTTCTAACTTTGCTATTCCCGGCTATGAGTCACGACACAACTTACTTTATTGGACCGATGAACCTTACTGGGGACTGGGCTTAAGCTCACATTCGTATACGCGCTCTTCTAGGTGGGGCACTCGCTTTTGGAATGTGAATTCTATAAGTGAATATGAAAAGCAGATTTTAGGCCAAAAGTATTCGGTCTTTGAAGGTCCCGAATTGCAATTGCCGGCTGCTCAATTTGAAAAATTAGAAATGCACCAAGCTCTTACAGACTTTTGTCACACATCCCTGCGCTTAATGCGTGGTCTGCGCGAAACCGAGTTACAAGAAAAGTTTCCCGCTGCACTTTGCCATCAAGTGCTTTCAATATTGAATGAAACCGAACACAAAGGCTGGGTTAAGAATGACAATGGGCATTGGATTCTGACGCAAGCTGGTCTAGTCATCAGCAATCAGATTTTTCGAGATCTAACATTCTTGAAAGATGATTTCAGTCACATTGACAATTTCTAACGAATACACAATCTTAGATCGTAGTGAAAAGCGCCCGCATACTTAGGTCGCTTTTCACTATTTTTCCTGCTTTTTCTAATGGAGGCTCTCGATGACCGATACACCCGACGAAACCACTGCTGCAAATCCTTCGGAAGAAGCCCCTGTTTCAAATGAGCTACAAAAAGCTCAAGAGCAGGCTGATAAGTTCAAAAATGAATATCTCTATCTGCGTGCAGAATTTGAAAACTATAAACGCAATGCTATCAAAGAGCGCTCTGATTTAGCGAAGTATGGAACCGAAAGATTGATTCGTGATTTTCTTGAAATCATGGATAATTTTGAGCGCGCGTTACAAATGAACGTGACGCCTGAAAACTTTCAGATGTTTTCTCAGGGCGTACAAATGACGGCCACTGAGCTACGCAATATGTTGTCAAAACACGGGGTCACAGAAGTTAAAAGCGAAGGCATGCCTTTTGACCCGAATGCGCACGAAGCCTTGAGCAGCGAGCCAACAAACGAAATGGCCGCGGGACATATTTTTCGTACATTCAAAAAAGCTTACAAACTACACGATAAATTGATCCGCCCAGCCCAAGTGGTTGTGGCGAAAAAACCGGAGTAATCTTTGGCTAAAAAGGACTACTACTCATTACTAGGTGTTTCGCGATCGGCCACTCCTGAAGAAATCAAGAAGGCCTACCGTAAACTAGCAATGCAGTACCACCCCGATAAAAACCCCGGTGACAAAAAATCAGAAGAAAAATTCAAAGAATTTTCTGAAGCTTATGATGTCCTCGGAGATGATAAAAAGCGCGAAAATTAGCGCGACAGTCGAATCGATGGTCGCAAATTTTATTGCTTCGCGCTTGC
>JANNCH010000428.1:0-1869 GCA_031386315.1 Pseudobdellovibrionaceae bacterium | reverse complement strand
CCTGGGGAATGCACTGACTCAAGCCGGTCAACGCGCGGGTGATTTGAATTGGCGCATGCCATTGTTTGATAAATATTTTGGAAGTCTTTCTTCACCCTTTGCTGATTTTAAAAATTCAGGAGATGGCTTCGGTGGCGCTATCACGGCCGCTTTGTTTTTACAAAAATTCGTGGGTGGAAAAAAGTGGGCCCATCTTGATGTCTATGCTTGGACAGACCGTGCGCAGGGTGCGCTGAGCGGTGCGGGTGGCAGTGGTCAACCTGTGCAATGCTTGATCGAGTTTCTTGAGGGGCAGGTTTAGTTGAAGTTATTCGAAAGAAAAACAATATGGGCATTTGTCTACATTGCTATCTTATTTTTTACTTTGTCTTTTTCTGAAATATCTTTTGCGCAAGAAAAGGCGAAAGATGCAGAATCCAGCAGTGATGCTAAAACCATTGATTCAGCCCCCGCATCAGCTCTAGTGGCGCCGGGACAGTCAATCAAGGCTGAGGATATTCAAAAAGTTGAAGACGGACTTTTGCAGCACTATAAAACCGTCTATTTTGCCTATGGCAATCCGCTAACAAAAGCACAATTTAGTTTTAAGTCGCAAATATATTCTGAAATTCCAGTATACATGGCTTATTCACAGATTATTTTTTGGGAACTCAGTAAAGATTCAAAGCCGTTTTTAGATGGCACCTATAATCCAGAGATATTTTATTCGTATAAATTAGGTGATGGTTATTTGTGCTCAATGGATATCGGCATCTGGGAGCACAACTCGAATGGCAAGGGCGGGTTGGACTCAAGGTCCTATGATCAAAGTAGTTTGAAATTCAATGCGGTTTTTGAAGGTAAAAAATGGATCACTGAGTTCGCTGCTAAAATCAAATACATCTATAATAATGATGACACAAATCGTGATATCTATGACTATGTCAGTCCATTCGAATTTCAGATCAAAGTATTAAATTTGTTCAATAGCTTTTTAGATCGCACAGAGTTCGCTATGGATTTTCATCCGGGTGGCAAGTGGGGGACGAATTTAGATAACAGTGGTTATCAATTTGGTCTGCAGTTTCATATCGGTGGGGTGAAGGTTGTTCCGGCATTTTATCTGCAGTACTACACAGGTTATGCCGAAACTTTGATCAACTACAATGAGCGAGTGAATGAACTGCGTGCCGGAGTGGCTTTTTAAAGAAGTCGCTTTTGAGACGACTTCTAGTTTTGGAGCTATTGTTATTTAGCTTTGCATTCGCCTGGAAGTTTGTTGATTTCTAAAATCCCATTCAACTGTTTTTCTTGATAAGAAACTTCCACTGGGTAATGAACTAGGATTTTTTCTTTGGATTCTGCACAGGCATTTTTGTCGGAACTGCTTTTGCTAGAACCAGGTATGCTTTTCGGAGCACAATCATAGTGGTATTCAACAAATATATTGTTAAGACCAGCCTCGATATGAAAAGTGAAGACAGCTGGTGCAACGTCGCCTTTGATTTTAATACCCCATCTTCCGCTTCCGGTCACTTCGCTCAGCAAGCTAAGAATAGGAAAATCTCTCAGTGGCATTGTAGTCAGGTCGGTATCGCCTGTTTTTTCGTTGTATACAAAGACTGACTTGAATTTGTGCCAGTTCGGTGCTTTCAACTTCAAATCAAAATGCGGTGCTAATACTGTTTCGACTTTGTCAGATGTTACGACTCCACTGCAGTCACGGCGAACCACACCTTGAAAGTGACGTGCTACTGAAACTTTTTGTACATCCATCTGACGTTGCGAGCGCGAGGTGTTGAAATTATCGTTTAATATTTGTTCGTCTGAAGGCTTGGTCTCAGCGGATTTTGTTTCGGGGGCCGGAGTGGACTCTGTGTCTGGTGTTGG
>JANNCH010000408.1:0-4889 GCA_031386315.1 Pseudobdellovibrionaceae bacterium | reverse complement strand
GTCTTTGATTAAAACTTTGATGTCAGAGCGCGATGAGATTTCACGACGCAACCAGATTTCAATTTCATCATAGCCAGGGCCAATGATGGTGATTTCTACCTGACTTAAAAAATGCATCAACTGTAAATTTTCAGGATTGATTCGCAAGCCCTGGGATTTTTCTCTGAGAAATTCATGGATCTCGACTTTAACATCTGCAAATTGTCTAAAGTTAATGCGTCTTAAAATCAAATCAGCGCGGTGGCCACGATTCACCCAGCGTTGATGCAAGCCACGTTGTACAAGATTTATCAAGAGCGTGCGTAGAACGGCAGGAGTGTATTTAAACTCAGCCTCGTCCAAAGACATCACTGTCATTAGATCAACATATTTGGCCTGTTCCTGGCCTTTTCTCAGTGATGACAAGACTTCTGGAATACGCATTAAGGACTGCCGTATTCCCATCAAGTCAATTCCTGCTCCGTCCGTGAAGTAGAGAATTCTCATATAGGTATCATACTTAACTTTTTAAAATTGTGTGCTTTTTTAAGGTTTTTGAGACCTTGGTCCAGTGCTCTTTTTTATGATGCGGTGCTAGTCTTTATGTTAGGAATCTGCAACAAAGGAACACACAACTGTGAGTGCACCAAACAAGGCCGGAAAGTCAAAGGGCGACAAAGTCCCTTTTGAGAAGCTTTACCCATATCTTCTCGCTATTTTCATTGGCTTTTGTGTGGCTGATTTGGTGATTCTTGAATATCGAGATCTTATGCTTCCACAGTCTGCACCCCCGTCTCGTCCACGCAGCAATGCCACTGAAAGCTTTGTTGGGCGCGGGACTTACAACAATATAGTTTCTAGAAATATTTTCTCATCAGACGGCGTCATCCCTGATGCGCTGATGGTGAAGGGCCAAGATAAGCAAAAAGAAGAGGCCCCTGTTCTTTCAAGTCTTCCACTCACTCTGATCGGCACGCTTGTTCACTCGAATCCTGAAAAGTCCATCGCATCTATTGAGGTGAAAAGTAAGAATCAAATCCTGCCATTTCGTGTGCACAATGATATTGCGGGCATCGCTAGTGTCATTAGTATCGAACGACAAAAAGTCATTTTCAGAAACACAAATTCCAATCGCCTTGAATACATAGAAATGAAAAAAGAAGGTAACAAGGTTAGTTTCGACAGTGGCGCCAAGGCCCCGGTTGCCCAAGGCAACAAAGAAGTTCAAAAAGTGGACGACAATAACTATATCATCAAACGTGCGGACTTACTTAAATACACTAGTGATTTATCAAGTGTGCTGATGCAAGCCCGTGCGGTACCCAATCGTGTGCCAGGAACAGGCGAAATCAACGGATTTCGATTGCTCGATATTCAACCGGGAAGCATTTTCGAGCAATTAGGCCTACAAAAAATGGATGTTATCAAAGGTGTCGATGGCACGCCTGTCGATAGCCCGGCAAAAGCCATGGAATTATACAATGCCTTGAAGAGTTCGCCGAAGTTAGGTTTGCAAATCGAGCGCAATGGAAAAACCGAAACAAAGAATTACAATATTCAGTAGTGCCAGTAGGCACAGGGTGCAGGACCAGAGGTCCGGAAATTAGAATAACTCAGGAGGAGTTAGATGAAAAAGAAAATGAGCATTGGAATAGCGTCGCTAATGACTGCGCAAGTAGCCTTTGCACAATACGAAGACTTCCCACCTCCTCCTCCGGCTGCTGAATTCGGAACTGAAGATAGCTCGGGCGGCTTTCCACCGCCGGCAGTTGATAATTTTGGAAGTCCCGATGCAGCCCCGTCTGCAGGAGCCGGTACCCCTTCGAGATCTGGTGGCAATGGCTCAAGCGGTCGCTCGGGCTTAAATAGCAACGGTAAAAAAGAAGTTCTTACTCGCGAAGCAAAAAATAAATTCAATAAAGCAGGCCCTGAAGATATCACGAATGAAAACTTTCCAGAAACCATCGAATCTTTTGATTTTCCGAATGTGGAAATCACAGACATTATTAAAGCCATTGGCGAATTGACCGGTAAGAATTTTATTATTGACCCAGGTGTGCGTGGTAAAATCACGATTATCGCCCCTTCAAAAATCACTGTGGCTGAAGCTTACAAAGCTTTCTTGTCTGCCCTTGCGATCAATGGCTTCACGGTTGTGCCTTCTGGTAGTTTTTTGAAAATTAAATCTGCAAGAAATGCTCAACGAGATAGCATTGAAACCTATTCGGGTTCTTATTATCCAAATTCTGACCAAATGATCACGCGAATTATTCATTTGAAGCACATTTCTGCAGAACAAGTGAATCGTGATTTAAGAATTTTACCGTCTAAAGATGGTGAAATGTCGATCTACCCACCGACAAACTCAATTATTCTTTCAGATTATGGTTCTAACATCGACCGCGTAATGAAAATTATCAGTCAGCTGGATGTACCTGGATTTGAAGAACAACTTGAAGTGATTCCTGTGAAGTTTGCGAAATCAAAAGATCTGGCAGATTTAGTCGATAAGATCGTGAATAAGGGTCAAAAGGGCGGCAGTGGTGGCGCTAGTATTGGAAACAACTTCACAGCCGGCGTCCCCCGCTTTTCACGCGGCGGCAGTGGTGGCGCAACTTCTCAGCAAGGTGCCAGCTTTTTTATGGCCATTCCAGATGATCGTACAAATTCGATCATCGTTGTGGGCAACAAATCAGGTATTTTACGTGTTAAAAAGTTAGTGGCTCAATTGGATTTCCGCATCAGCGCTGCGGATAACGGTGGCGTTTACGTTTATTACGTAAAAAATGGAGATGCCGAAAAAATCGCTCAAACGCTCACGGGCGTAACAAAAGATGCCTCACCAAAACCTACAAGTGGCGGAAGTTTGCTTTCGCCTATGGGTGCTGGGGGCCAAATGTCGGCGCCGCCAGAACTTTTTGGTGGTGATGTCAAAATCACCGCTGACAAGAATACCAATAGCTTAGTGATCGTGGCCAGCAAGCAAGATTACGAAGTGGTTGCAAATTTATTAGCTAAAATCGATATCGCTCGCGATCAAGTTTTCGTAGAAGCCATTATCATGGAAATGAATGCGAGTGATACGAACGATTGGGGTGTTGGATATTACAAGTATGGACCTAATGGTTACGGCAAAGTCGGCTTCAATGGCGGCGTAAAAGTAACAGATATCCTCAGCCCCACTTCAGGTAGCGGAGCCGTCATTAGTTTTGCCAATGGTTCAACGGTGAATGTAACGGATCCTTCTTCTGGCAAATCGCTTGCGATCCCAAGCTTGATTGGTTTGATCAATTTTATCAAACAAGTCAAAAAAGGAAATATCCTATCAACTCCGCAAATCATGGCCATGGACAATCAAGAAGCTGAAATCGAAGTGGGTGATAAAGTTGCCACATCTGTTACCAGAACTGCTGGGACCGCAACAACTCAAGAATCTATCACGCCTAATTTTGAAGATGCGACAATCAAGTTAAACATCAAACCTTTCATCAGTCCTTCCTCTGAAACTGTGCGCATGGAAATCAAGCAAAACGTAAAGCAGTTATCAAACGTGGCCGCACCAAAAGCTTTGGAAGACTCTACCCGCTCATTGGCGACTCGTTCGATCAAAACAACGATTGTTGTCAGAAACGGCGACACAGCTATTATGGGGGGCTTGATCAAAGATCAAGAGACCGAAACAGTGACGAAAGTTCCATTGTTGGGTGATATTCCAATATTGGGTTGGTTGTTTAAATCAAAAAACACGACTAAAGAAAAAGTAAATATGGTGATGTTCTTAACACCAAAAATTATTCGCAACCCTAGTGATAATCGCAATATTATCGCGAAAAAACTAGAGGACCGTTTGGATTTCATCAAATCCCAAGGTGGTCGCGACCCTTACGGAAAAACAATCGATGACGTAGTTAAAAACAACGGCGCAGCCGTTAATAAGACCGAGTAATTCTAGGAGCATCCGTGGCCAGTTTGGACATACAGAGCATTCTTTCAAAAGCAACCTCGCTGAATCCCGATCAGATT
The DNA here is from genome assembly GCA_031386315.1 of Pseudobdellovibrionaceae bacterium. Classification (GTDB taxonomy): domain Bacteria; phylum Bdellovibrionota; class Bdellovibrionia; order Bdellovibrionales; family Bdellovibrionaceae; genus JANNCH01. The sequence continues at coordinate 887 of JANNCH010000408.1, read as the reverse complement.
CGCTCGATACTAGCAAATCCATCGGTCATTCGCCCCGTCACCGTGGGGGAAGCGCTTTCGAACAAAGACTTCTCTTCGGCCGACGAAGTGGTCTCGGATCTGTGCAAAGAGCTAGGCTTGGACTTTATTCGCGACATCCCTGTGAATGAAATTCTTGTGGAGCTTATTCGCGACATTCCTATCAATTATGCCAAACAGCATTCGATCCTTCCTTACAAAGAAGATCAAGACACATTGATCGCGCTGACAAGCAATCCAGTCAATTTGCATGCATTGGATGATTTGCGTGTGATATTTGGCAAGCGCGTTCGCCCACTCGTGACTACTTCTAGCCGCTTGCAAGATGCGATTAATAAAGTTTACGAAAAAAGCACTTCCAATATGGCCGGTCTCGACGAGATCGACGAAGAAGATTATGATCTAGATGATCCCATCGTGGATCTTTTGGATGCGGGCGAAGATGATGCACCCGTGATCAAAATGGTGAACAGCTTACTGTTTCGTGCCGTGAAAGAAAAAGCATCCGATATTCACATAGAACCCTATGAAAAAGATATGGCTGTGCGCTTTCGTACAGACGGTATTTTATTCGACGTATTCAAACCACCAAAAAAACTGCAGAATGCCATCACATCCCGTATCAAAGTTATGGCCAATCTTAATATCGCCGAAAAACGCTTACCACAAGATGGTCGTATTCCGCTGAAAGTCGGCGGCAAGGATATTGATATTCGTCTTTCTTGCGTTCCGACAGCCTTTGGCGAGCGCTTGGTAATGCGTCTGCAAGATAGATCTAATATCGTACTTGAATTGCAGCAGTTGGGTTTTTCAAAAGAAAATCTTGTGCGTATGGATGATTTGCTGAGCCGCAGTTATGGAATTTTTCT
>JANNCH010000099.1:0-3179 GCA_031386315.1 Pseudobdellovibrionaceae bacterium | reverse complement strand
AGTCATATTTAAAAATTTAGGCTTAGTTATCATCGATGAACAGCACAGGTTTGGAGTCGAGCAGCGGGGAGTGCTTAAAAACAAGGGTCAGTTCCCTCACTTCTTAGTGATGACAGCAACGCCGATTCCAAGAACTTTAGCGATGACGGTTTACGGGGATCTGGATGTTTCATTGATTGATGAAATGCCACCAGGTCGCAGTCCGATCCAAACGCGTGTGACCTACGAGAGTAAGCGACCTCAGGCCATGGACTTTATGAACGAGCAAATCCAAAAAGGTCGTCAGGCCTATATTGTTTATCCGTTGGTGGAAGAAAGCGAAAAAATCGATCTTAAAGATGCGGTCTCTGAGTTTGAAAAACTTAAAACTCAGTTTCCAAAAATTCAAATTGGTTTATTGCATGGTAAAATGAAGTCAGACGAAAAAGAACAAGTCATGACTGCGTTTAGAAAAAATGAAATTCAAGTTTTAGTTTCAACAACTGTGATCGAAGTTGGTGTGGATGTTCCCAACGCAAATATAATGATCGTTGAGCACGCCGAAAGATTCGGATTGAGTCAGCTACATCAGTTGCGTGGTCGTGTCGGGCGTGGCGAGCACAAAAGCTTTTGTATCTTGATTATGGGCTATGCCGTATCGGAAGAGGGGCGAGAACGCACCGCCTTTATGGAAAAGACCAACAATGGCTTTAAAATCGCCGAATTTGATTTAGAAATGCGCGGTCCTGGGCAATTCATGGGCACGCGGCAGTCCGGCCTAACAGGCTTCAAAATGGCCAACATCGTTCGTGACATGCCGATCTTGCAGAATGCACGTGAGGCCGCCTTTGAAGTCTTGCGCAAAGATGCGAAGCTCGCCTATCAAGATCACAAACATCTCAAAGAAGAACTTCTGAAAACCCACGGTCCTGCAGCCTTTGCTGGTATTGCATAAAGTTAAGCCTCTCCGTAGAAAATAAAAACCTGTTAATTTATAAAACAATATAAACTTTATTTTGCTTATTCCAAAAGGGGATCGTAGGCGAAATGAAAGTAATATTTGTATGCTTATTCTTTTTAGATTTGTTGCTTGCTCTAAAGATGGTGACGGCGCAGTTCAGACAGCGTAGCCGTTCGCAGATAAATGCCCCGCGTTTTTCAAAATTGATAGTTTTTGTGGCTTATGAAGTGGCGGTGGGAAGATATTCCGCCCGAACGTCGTTTTCAAGTGCGAGGAAATTTTTTAAAAAATACTTGTGAGTTGTTCATAAAGTTGTCACACTCAAAAGACGAACACAAGGATGTGGTCAGCATGAACAGACAACTCTGTAAGCAAATTAAACTATACCGTTGGGTGAGTATCGCCCTTTTATCAGCCTCGTTTGTTTTTTCCGGAAGCCATGTTCTGGCAGCCATTCCTAAGAAAATTTCCCACGCTCCAAAGTACAATGTGAGCATGCGTATTGGTTTAAAGGGCTCTATGCCTTTTTCAGTGAGCACCGTAGCAAAGTCTGGCAAAAAGAATTCATTCACAGAAATTTCTTCGGATGGTCAGACTGAAACTTTAGTCGAAATGACTCCACGCAAATCGATCCAAAATCAAAAAAATGGTCTTTTGATTGACATAAAAGTCACTCGCACCGTTCGTGGTGATGTTAAGGCTAGCGAAAAAGCCCAGATCTTTGCCTACGAAAATGAAGAGACCGAAATGCGGGTTGGTGCTACTAAAAAAGGACACGAAGCGCTTTCTTTGGCTGTCATGGCAAATCCAATTTCTGCTCTCTAGGCCTCGAATAAGCATGGTCCCTATAGAAGTCTGTATATAACGCATGCAATCGCATGCGTTTTTAATTTGAAGCTGGATCTGGGTCGTGGTGGGATTTTATATCCACACGGAGGGGGTCCAGTGAAAAATATCATTAAAGGCAACATAACGCTTGCTTTGTTAATTGGAGTTGTCAGTTCGTCTGCGCTTGCAGGCAATGTTCTGAAGCTCAATGTAGGTTCGATCAATACTGTTGAAGTGCAAAAAAAGATTTCGTCTTTTTACGCAACTTCAAATCAAAAGACAGAATGGATTGTTCAATTTCAAAAACCGATCACTTTGGCAAATAAGAAAAATTTGCAACAACTTGGTGCCGAAATCTTTGGTTATTTGCCAGATGATGCTTTAGTCATTCGCTCGAATCAAAAGACATTGAAGGACTTTCAAGCTACGCAAGCAGGTGTTACTGGATTTGTTCCGTACGCGGCTAGTTACAAGATCAGTTCAGACATTGGTATGATGAATATCTTTAATCAAAACGAGGCCCAAGCCGTATTGGTTAAAGTGTTTAAGAAGCAAGAGCTGGTGTCGATTGCTCAGCAAATTAAAAATCTGGATGCAGAGGTGAGCATTCAAGATTTGGGTCATAAGACCATTGCTTTGATTGCTCCGAAAAACTTAATTCCAGTTGTGGCAGCCATGACGGGTGTTGAACACATTCAAGCGCAAGTTGAATTCGAAACTATGAATTTTGCGATGGACGGGGATGTTCGTGCTTTAGAAACAAAAGCGGCGGGCGATTACTCAGACATCAACGGATATGAAACCGGAACGAAAGTCATGAAAATGGATGCGGCTTGGTCTGCGGGCTTCACTGGCAAAAACCAGGTGGCATCAATGGCTGATACGGGTCTTGATTCTGGAAAAGAAAATGCCATTCACCAAGATTTTCAAGGTGCTGTGAAAAAAGGTTTCTTTTTTGGACTTTTCTCTAAGGATTGGGCTGACCCAATGGGACACGGGACTCACGTAGCGGGTTCGGTCGTGGGCCGTGGAACAGCATCCGGTGGCAAGCTTCGCGGCGCTGCCTACGATGCTCAGTTCGTAGCTGAAGGCATGTGGTCCCCGATGTTGAATAACTTGAGTGTGCCTGCGAAATTGCAGGACCTTTTTGTAAAAGCTTATGGCGAAGGTGCTCGTGTTCATTCGAACTCATGGGGAGCTGCTCGTAGCTTCGGTTCGTATGATTCAATGGCCGCTTCGGTGGATGAATTTATGTTTAATAACCCAGAAATGTTGGTGCTTTTCGCAGCTGGTAACAGCGGCGTGGATATCAATAAAGATGGTCGTATTGATGAAAACTCAATCGGAACTCCGGGGACAGCGAAAAATGTTCTGACGGTGGGCGCATCTGAAAATAAAGTTTCAAACGGCG
>JANNCH010000370.1:0-5769 GCA_031386315.1 Pseudobdellovibrionaceae bacterium | reverse complement strand
AGCCCACACCTAATAAAGGTTTTCGAATGGCCATTGACAAACCGGCCTTCCAATACCCTAAACGATTCATACGACTTTCTTCTAAGTCTGAACTATCACGACCCAATTTTAATTGCGAAACGGCGATCAAAACTACCAAGGCTAAAACACTCATCTGCAAAAGAGCCTTTTTACTCGGGCGAAAGCGAATGACTAAAATAGCCAACACCATCATAAAAACAGAAAGATAGGCTGCACGCGATTGCGCCTTCCAAAGTCCCAACAATAAAGCAGTCAGAACCAACCCAGATGACAGCCATGTCCAAATACGAATAGGCTTCTTGAAAAGCCCCTTCAATGCAAAGGGCAGAACAAAAATCAAAATGGCCGCAAGGTCATTCGCATTTTGAATGGCCCCACGACCCTCTAAACGAGCCGACTCTACCATTGAAAAAGTATTAATCAACGCAAACAATGCCACACCGAAAACCGCAATAAGCACGGCACCCGTGGCAATTTGATAGTCTGCCTTGGTCTTTATCGCCTGGAAAATTAGAAAGGCCACGATCATTGATTTGAAATATCCATCAAAATAACTCTCTTGCGAGCCCGCCACATCATTTGATACAAGCGTCGAAAGAAAAATAAGCAGTCCTAAGCCCAAAAACCATAATTGATTCTTATCAGCATTGAAATATCTTTCGCGGCTTCTCAGCGTGTCGACAATCAAACTAAAGATAAACAAAACAAAAAGTGCCCGAGGTAAAATCGCCAAGGCCTCTGCACTTGGAATGAGCTCCCACGGGCGAATGATTAAAAAACCCAATACCTGCGCTAGGGCCAAGGCTGGATGTAAAACACACAGTCCACACAGAATTGCTAAAATCACAGCTAAGAAATAGAAAATAGGCGAAAATGAAAAAAGAAAATAGGCTGCAAAGGCCAAAGAAACAATCGTCGCAAAAAGTAAGTTAGGTAATAATTTTTTATCTAAAAGAAATTGTGGATAGAAACGCACAAGGCTTGATGCTGAAAAAATCGCTAACATAAAAAGCATCAGACTCATCAAGTGATTCAGTATGCTTCCAATGTCAGGCAATAATGAGGGGCTAAGGCTGGATATCATGATCTAGGGTCGTAGCACTCGGAGCTTTTCTTTGACCTTCGAAAAAATCAAGGTCCGTCATGTTGTACTTTTGCTGCTTTTTATTTTCTAAGTTTGTTTTCAAGCTTGGAAGCTCTTTAGCAGCCACATAAAATAAGCTCACTAAAACACCCAATAAAAAGGCCCAGATTAAAAACAAACCTTTTTTTGGCCAGATCTGTGACAATGGGTACTCAGGACTACGCACCACAGAAAAGTAAGCAGGTTGCGGTGAAGACTCTGCTAACATCACGATATTAAGATAGCGGTATTTACGATTTAAATCTTCATAAACGGTGTTTTGCCCTGGGGTCGCACCCGCAGTCGGGGTTGAATCATAGTCACTTGCAACATCTGTTGTTCCACTAGCTTCTGCTGTGGCAAACATTTTTTTCAGTTCTGCAAGTTTGCGATTTTGCTCTTGCATGGCTGGGTGTGAACTTGAAAGTATTTCTTTTTGCTGTGCAATCGTATTTTCAAGAATACTGATTCTAGACTTCAAAGCCTCAGCATTCATCGAATTGCCATTGATAAGGCCAATTGTCGGCGTCATTGTGTCTATCTGAGTGGCAATTGCAGATTTTAAAGCTGAAAGAGTTTTAGTTCTTTTTTCTTTTAAAACCGTCAGAATATTTTCAATCACTTTTTGATTGAGCACCATAGCTTTTTCACGCTCTTGACCGGAAACAGAAATTTGAAAATCGGATGACTGAAGTGGAATGATCTCTATCGAACGCAATAAATTCGCACGACGTAAGGCCGCTTCAGCCATAGTCTCATCAGACCTTACAAGACCCGTGCTGCCAGAAATAGCATCCAAAAAATTTCTATCTAGTGCCTCTGCAAGAATGGATTGGCGTTGTGAACGCAATTCTGTCGGGTCATAAACCTCAGACAAAAATTCACGCACCAAAGAGTTTTGAAAATAACTCGGCGAGATTGAGATAACAGATGAAACCTTGAAAACAGGCTTAATCAGGTAAGCACTGGCCAATCCAATACCAATAAAAACGGCTACGATGCCTAAGATTGGAGCACGGTACTTCTTTAGAATATTTAACGACATTAATTCTTCCATAAACCTCAACCTAAAAAGCTATCACTAGTATAGCAATAGTTGAGAGGATTGTCGCCAGCAGACTCCCCACCTGTATATTTCTTTCAAAGCGACCCGGCAGCGCAGAGCTCACAAAGACCGTATCTTCGGGCTCTAAAACAATATGCTTAGCAAGTTCTTCTGCTGTACCCGAAGTAATTGCACGGCCATTGGCCGTTTGGCGAACAACCTGAATACGGCTCAGGTCCGATGTCGGCGTGGTCCCGCCCGCTTTAACCAAGTAATAATACAAATCAGCGCTGGATTTAAATGAAAGCGCTCCAGGATTTCGTATATCTCCTAAAAGCTGAATGACCCCGGTGGCCTCGCCTCCAAGGGCGGTCGAAGACTTCATAAATAAAACCTTTTCGCCACCATACCAGCGGGGACTCAAGTTCATGCCCGCACCTTGAAAATACTCTTGAAGGCTAACATAGAAAGTATTTTGCCCACGGATCACTTGAACTTGACGGGCATCACCGGCCAGATCAATTTCACCTGATTTTTTCATGATGTCTTCTATTTTTTCGCGCTCACTGACCAACAAAATACCCGGCTTTTGTACAAGGCCGCGCACTTCGATGTAATATTTTCTCTCACTGATCGTGGCTTTTACTTGGGGACTTTTTTTATAGAACTTTTGTAGCTGATCACTGATACGCATATTCAAATTCTGCAAAGTACAACCAGCCGCACTCACGCTGACCCCGTAAGGAAGCCTCAGGTTTCCGTCCATTGGTACGCGAAAAGCGCCATTCAACTTGGTATCTAAGGGACTGCTCAATTGGATTAAAAAACCCGGACGCACTTCTGTTTCAGCACTAACAGCAGGTGAAAGAGTCGTGTCCTCTTCAAAAAAACCGGCAGCAGATGTTGGGTTCAAGGCGTTTTTATCCGATGAAGGCAAGCTAGGCTTACTGGCACAAGCAAAAGAAAATAGCGCCATCATTAAAACTAAAAATATTCTCATGGACGTGCCTCTGACTTATTTACAACTTTGGTTTCTGCATAAATTTCCAATAACTTCTGAAGCCAGGACTCTTGCGAGAAGTTTTTTTCGACATGCTGTTGGAATGCTCTGCCTTTTTTTTCTAGACTTTGCAAGGAGTTGGCAAACTGAATTATCTGATTTGCTATTATTTCAGGCTTTTCATCAGCTGGTACCAGTGCCCCCAGGTCCTCTGTCGAAACCAGGTCCTTAACGCCGTCAACGGCGCTGGCAAAGATCGGCGTCGCTGCCCAGCCCGCCTCGATCAAATTGATCGGCAAGCCCTCAGCGCGGGATACTGACAGCAAGGCATCAAAACCCGCAAATTCGTCCCCTAAGCCCGCACGGTAACCCTTCCACAAAACACAAGAGCTGAGCCCTAGCTTGGTCGTCTGTTGCTTGAGTGAGTCCCCTAAGGCACCACGGCCAAAACAAACGACAACGAATTCGAAGTGAGGTGCAAGTCGTATGATTTCTTGAACGACGTTTAATAAAAGACCATGACGCTTTTCTGTCTCTAACCTAGCAGCTACACCAAAAATAAAAGCTCCCGGAGCTGTCCCCAAATTCCAAGATTGACGTATCTGTTGCTGCTTAACCGCACGCTCGGAAGAAGAAACTTTTATGCGCGTGACACCGTTCAAATGGATCTCGACCTGATTTGGATGCAATCCACGCTTCACTAAAGTCACCTTGTCACTTGTGCAAACCGTGAGAACGCGATCGAAGGCAGGTAAAATAAATCGAGCATAATAAATTTCATAAAGACGGTTAATCAATCCGCTGCGCGCACGCACACCGTGATGGGTAGAAATAATCGTGAATGCACGATTGCGAATTTTTTGTGCTGCTCTTAGCAAATACATCGAGGGCTTTACATCATGGGCGTGGGCAACCTTAAGGTCGATCGTCTGCTCTAAAATATTTGTGAGTTTCTGAATAGCTTGCACATCATAACGAGAATGTACCGGAATGATCTGATACCGCAGACCTAATTTTTCGATGTACTCGACGACATGCTTTTGCTTTTCATCGGGTATGCGACTTTCGCGCAGTAAAATGATCTGCACCTGATCTTTTAGTTTATCTTTCAGCTGAACCAGCGCTGGAAAAACAAGAGTTTCGGGGCCACTAATTAAACTTGAATTAAATATATGATAAATCATCTCAACAACACAGTCCCGATAAGTATTCATGGCAGAGAGAACTCTTTATTTTAATTTTTGATAAAAGTCGACATCTTTCCCCTAGCAATGATATCTTCACTTAATGAAAACTATGTTGAAAATAGCCATTGTCCTAAGAGACCGTCCGACCTATTTGTTACAGTATGCACGTGGGACTGTCTTGTTTTATCTGGCGCGCTTTCTAGGTTTTTTCTTTATCAACCGCAAACGCATTCAACTAGGCGAAAATGTTCGTTTTCAGAGCATTAAAAACTTTCTGGCATCATCATACGAAGCAAAGATTTTAGTAGGCGCTCAAAGTATCATCTACGAAAATGCTCGCATTGAAGCCCATGGCCATGCCCAGATTCAGATTGGCGAATCCTCTATTTTAGGGGATGTGCGCATCCTCAGTCGCGCCAAAATCATCATTGGAAAACGTTTGCTCACCAGCTGGAACGTGATGTTGCAAGATTATGATCCGCACCCCACTTCGCAAAAACTAAGAGCCCGGCAAGTCGACAAAATGAGTGCTGACTTCTACCCACACTTTGGCCCGCGCAAAGATGTCGCACCCATTGAGTGGTCCCCACCCAGCGAAGAAATCCGTATTGGTGATGATGTTTGGTTAGGCGCTAATTGCATTATCTTAAAGGGAACGCGCATTGGATCGGGATCCATCGTCGCCGCAGCTGCCGTAGTCACCGGAGGAAGCTTTCCGGAGCGTTCGCTGATTGCTGGCAATCCTGCACGTTTAGTTAAGGAGCTTGAATAATGAAGACCTTCTTACAAAAAAGATTTTTGTTTTTACCATCCCCACAGCATCCCTCCTATTCACATATTGGATGGCATTTGCGCTGGCGCTTAGGATTTTTAAGAGCACAATTGCTCTACCGTCCATGCTGGGCTTTGAAAGCCAGCCTTGGCTTGGGGCCGCGAGTGACTTGGGGTCAACGTGTTTCCTTTCTGTCCTCAGTCAGAGTAGCGGGGAGCGGACAGATTTCTATCGGTGATGATACAATTTTTGCATCAAACCCCGATCTCTATACACATAGTTCAACGGCACATTTAAAAATCGGCAAAAATACATTCCTCAACGGTACCCGCTTTGGCTGCAGCACTTCGATAAGTATCGGTGCAGATTGCATACTAGCGGATGCACGTATCATGGACACAGACTTTCATAGTATCGAAAAAAATAGATTCTCACGAAAGGCCATTGTTAAAACAGCCGCCGTCGTGATTGAAGAAAATGTTTGGATCGCAGCGGGCTCTGCAATTTTAAAAGGTGTGCGCATCGAAAAGGATTCCGTTATTGCCTTTGGCAGCGTTGTGAATAATTCGGTCTCAAGCGGTAAAATATATGCAGGCAATCCAGCAAAAGAAATTGGAAATG
>JANNCH010000097.1:0-2537 GCA_031386315.1 Pseudobdellovibrionaceae bacterium | reverse complement strand
ATTTTTGCCAGCAGCGCCTGCTGTGCGAAGAGAAAGACCCACAAGTTGGTTCACTTCTTTACCAGTCAAAATAACTAGCTGAGTAGATGTGTTCAAAGCATGTCCAGCTGTGCGAGCCACTTGTTTAGCTGCGTTTCCAGTTAGAACAATTGCTTTAGTTCCGTCAACACCCACTTGAACACCAAGAACTTCGGCCTGAGCTTTAAGAGCTAGAGGACGAATGTCGATGTTAAGAGCGTGTGCAGAAGGTGCCAAAGCTAGTAGAGCCGCGATTATTAATTTTTTCATATAAAACTCCTTAGGGTGGTTGTTATTTTTTATTCCCTGTTGAAAACTGTTATAAGTGGCTTGCGGTTGAAAAGAAATCAAAGCCGCTGACAGAAAGTAGGGATAAATGTCAGAAACGAAGTCTAAAGTGAATAAACTTGATCTAGATCAAGTCTATGCCCGTTTATTAGAGCTTTTGGTGCGCCATAGTCCTTATGATTTGAACTACTCTAAGATTTCTCGCGCCACGGGTGTTCCACGTCCCACACTGTATTATTATTTTGGTAACTCAAAACAAAATATAATTGATGAAGCTATTAAGTATGGAATTAAAAACTTTGTCCGTTTTTATCAGATGGAACAAAATATAAAAGAGCATTCTAGCTGGCATGATTTTCAGAAAGCTCGCTTGGTGGATGTGCTTCGAATGGCTCGCAATAACCCTTGGGCTCCAACTCTGTATTTTCGCTTTCGTAGTCAGGATAATTCTTGGGGCGAAGAGATTCGCAGTGTTGAAAATATCTATATCAATAAGCTGTGCCAGGCTTGGCTAGAATACAATAAAGTAGCAGTGGATCCTCAAAAAATGAGATTTGCAAATTACTTAAAAGTCGGTGTCCTATGGGGCGTCAGTGAAGATGTCGATAGTTGGTTTGAAAAGGGCGGCGGGGCTTTAAGTGATGCGGGACTTAAAAAAATCGAGCAGATCGCAGAGCAAATGACTACGATCGTTACGCAAATCCTAACCAGCATAGATTAAAGAAGTTAATTCTTAACGACTTCCCAGCGATCGCCCAATAGGTGTGATCGCAATTTGATACTTTGAATTCCGGTATCGATTTGGATTTGAATTTTAGAACTCGGTAAAGACTCAATTTTAGTGATGCGCAAAATCTTTGGACTGCGATGGTAGGCCGCTTCAATGGCCTGAGCAAGATTGTCCCAGCGTATGAATGGATCAAAGGTTTTGCCTTTGTCATTGCTGCGGTACGAGCCTACGAACCATGCCCCTTCGGGATGAATACTGACGGGGTAATTTTGATCCGCAAACTGTGGCATAGGTTTCCATTTGATACCGTCTTCTGTGCTGTAAATTCCATTGGCAGAGGCAAGGCCTCGCAAAGAATCTTTGCTAGCAAAGGCGATCGAATAAAGCTTTCGTTTGATGAGTTGCTCGGTAGTGATTTCGTCATCCAATTTAATTTCGATAAATTTATCATTCAAAACTAAGCTGTTTTTTTGCCACCAAACTTCGCCGTGATCGGGAAGTTTGCTAACTCCCCAAATACGGGCCTCTGGTTTTAAAATTTGTACCTGGGCACGTAGCGGTGGAATGTCTTTACTAAAATTGTCAAAAATCATTCCGCGTTCAGGGGTCGTTACCATGCCCCAGAGTTCGCGAATTGGAATTTTTTCTTGTTTGTTAGTGACGACAAAATCGTTATCACGGTGAGTGACTGCAACCCATTTATGTTTTGGATGATAGGCTAGAGTTGCAAAATCAGATCTTGAAACAAAGTGATTAATGTCTGCATAACCTTTGCGGTTTTCGTAAGTCACTTCGACCCAACCTTCGCGGATTCCAGAAATTTCAAGTCGCGTGAGGCGTGGAATAGTAGTGATAATTTCAGAACCCATTTGGGTGGATTTTCTTAAGTAAGTATCAATTAAATTAATGTAGTAGCCAGTGTCTTCATTTTTGCTCCGTAAAAAATGAAGCGGTAAGTAGCCCTTGATTTTGTTTTTAGGATTTTGCACGAATGCCCAATATTCATCACAGTCGAGTAAAACCAATGGGGTCTCTTTGTTTAAGGACTGAAGCGATTTTGCATTGCTTCTGCGATCACTTAAAAGCTCACCACTAGATTTCGTAATAACGTATTTTGAAAGTTGAATGTCGCGAAATAGCGACGTGCCTTTGAGGTCATAGGTTTTTTTATTCCAACTAGCTTTGTAACGAACTTCTAATTCCGTGCGATTGAGATTTTCATCTAGGATTTCACGACTAGCTTGACCAGATGCGAAAAGACTTAGTTGTGTACGATAAAACGGAATGGCGGGGCTTGTCGTAGACAAGATAGCTGCAGAACTAGGATGAGACAAAAAAAGCGCTAATAAAATTGGCAACATGTCATATTATTTTCAGGTCCAAGATACCCCTTCGACAAGACCAGAAGCCCAAGAACTGGCCCCCACTGAGTCTTAATACCGAAAACTTCGTAGCTTCAAGGGGTAAGGAGAGCAGCGCACTCCCCCTCCTCCCGAAGGAC
>JANNCH010000328.1:0-2139 GCA_031386315.1 Pseudobdellovibrionaceae bacterium | reverse complement strand
AGATGAAGAGCTTCAAATATCTACAAACTACTTGGGCCCCATGGGCTTGATTCGCTTAGTGCTGCCAACAATGCGTGAGCGTGGGCGCGGAAAGATTATCAATATTTCTTCTGTGAGCGGAATGGTCGCAATGCCAACAATGGCTTCTTACTCGGCTTCGAAGTACGCACTTGAGGGAGCCTGTGAAGCCTTGTGGTACGAAACGCGCCCCTTCGGAATTGATGTCAGTTTGATTCAACCGGGCTTTATTCATTCGAAGTCTTTTAAAAATGTTTATTATTCTTATTACTCTCATCCAGATCGCAGCCTTGATGGCCCCTACGGTGATTTTTATAAGAATATGATTCCCTTTGTTGAGCGGCTGATGCGTTGGTCACTGACAACCCCTGAAAATATTGCCGCCATCGTTTTAAAAACCATTCAAAAACAGCATCCACAGTTATGGATACCGGCCACCTTTGATGCCAAAATTTTTTACTACATTCGTCGCATTTTTCCGAGACGTCTGTTGCTTCCATTTCTTTACTTCTGGCTTCCGCATGGTCGCAGCTGGGGAAAAAAGCATTCGCACAAGCGCGAAAGCTAGACCTAGTGCGGGTTTAGTGCCCGTTTATCGTGAGATTTTCTTGTGAATTCGACCTTGGACTAATCTTACAGCACCAGCATTTCTTTAAATTGAAATCCGACTAACCGCTTGGTCTGATGGGGGAGTCGAATGAGTAGGGGACCCATTACAGCACGGAGGCTATTGTGGGAAAAAAGCTTTTTAATACAGTTGTGGCAGCGACAGGTTTACCAGAGGGCGCAGTGGGCGCGGAATTGGGATGTCTACTGGCAAACGCAGGGAAAAATCCAGAGACCATGACTTTGGATGATTTACGAGAAGTCATGGCTGAATATCTACAAATGGTTTTGCTCGAGACCAAAGAAAACAAAGAGCGCCTACAGGCCTAAAGTCATTTTTCATCAACAGTGACATGATCAGGCGAACAAAAATAGTTTCGATCTACTTTTTTGAACTCCCATTATTGATATATTGGAGTCTTCATATCTTGAACGATCTTCCAAAATTTATCCTTTTTGTCTGTTTGAAATGCCTCACTGAATAGGTAGGCATTCACGCTGCGAGCTTTCACCGAGTCTTCTTCGCCTAACTTAAAAAAGTGCTCGTAGATAATCTCGTGCATAATCAAAGCGGCCTTTTCTATTTCGGGTAACTTGTCCCAAAGATTTTTATTAATCAAAAAGCGCGAACCACTTCCAGCAATATTTTTTCGAATCGCAATTTGCTGAACTTTGCAGTCTTTGCTTGTTGGCGCGAAAAGGTGCTTCGAATCGTCAATCGCTACTAGTTGCACATCGGCGCGCAAATCAGTCTCTTTCAAAAATTCATCCGCACGACGACGGTACTGCTTAGCAAGGGATGGGCTGGCTTTTTCAAGATTCTTTAATACTAAACGAATGATTTCGGCGTGCGCTGATCCAACTGGGTACTCAGCAAGCTTTTGACTTGATTCATAGAGATCCAAAACTTGTATCTTGTTCGGGCAGCTCACAACGTTTCCACCATTGCCTACGCGATTTCCACTAGCATAGACATTCGAAATCAAACCGCAAAAAATAAGTGCAAATACGAAGATCGATTTCATAATTTAGTCTGCTTTTGTAAGTTCAAGCTGTATTCCATTGTATCACCTTCAACAGTTTTAATTTTTAATTTGGCAATACGAGAAATGCGGCCCGAGGGAACGTTGATCAATACCCATCTTTTTACCAAAGTTTTAGAGGGCAAACTGAACGGCGCATACAGGTGGGACTCGGGAACAGTGACAACTCCTTGCACTTGTTTTCTTTTATCTGAATACCCCTTAGCAACGGCCCAGCTCGCACCACCGGCATAGGCGGCCGTACCTATTGTTGTCAGCGAATTGTCTTTCGACAGAATCCCTGCAACGGCCAATGCACCGCCTGCAAGCATCACGCCAAGGGTGGACATTTCGCCATTATGATCTTTCATTTTCTTTTCTTCTGCCTTAGCTTCGCCCCAAGCGATGAGGTCTTTACCAACAACAATATTAAATGGCTGTCCGTCGGCATTGCTCAGGTCCACTTCGGCAGTATCCACGCGCACCCAGTTGC
>JANNCH010000252.1:0-2621 GCA_031386315.1 Pseudobdellovibrionaceae bacterium | reverse complement strand
AACCTTCAGAGCAAACTCCGGCAGTGGGTCAGTATATGGCTGAATTAATCGACAAAGCTCAATTGCCACCGGGTGTTTTCAACCTTGTTCAAGGTGAGGGTGAAGCTGGCCGTCGAATAGTGAGCAATGAAAATGTAGACGGAGTACTTTTCACGGGCTCATACGAAGTTGGCTTGAAAATCAAACAAGAGACAATGAATCAGTACTGGAAAATATTAGCCTTAGAAATGGGTGGCAAAAATGCCACTGTGGTTTGGGATGATGCGGATATGGACAAGGCTATCTATGAAACTCTGGTGGGTGCATATATGTCCACCGGCCAAAGATGTTCAGGGACAAGCCGCGTGCTTGTACATCCTAAAATTTCTGAAGAATTCACAGAAAAATTTTATCAAGCAGCTAAAAAATTATCTATTGGGCATTGGTCAAAAAATCCGTTTATGGGCCCTTTGATTAACGGCGCAGCTGTTGAAAAGTATATTCGTTTTCAAGAAATTGCGAACCGTGAAAATTGTGAAAGCTTAATGCGTGGTAAGGTTTTAGATTTGGATCCCAAGGGTCACTATGTGACACCCAGTATTCATATTGTGAATAAATTTGATGCGAACAGTGTTTATCAAAAAAGTGAAATTTTCGGGCCCAATGTGGCAGTGTATACGAATGATAATTTCGACGACGTGATGAACATCGTAAATTCAACGGGCTATGGCTTAGTTATGGCATTGTTCACAAAAAATAAAAAATTGTACGAACATGCACTCTTCAAAGCACGTGTGGGTTTGTTAAACTGGAATCGTACAACAAATGGGGCAAGCTCAAGACTTCCATTCGGTGGAATGGGAAAATCAGGTAATGATAGACCCTCTGCCCATTTTGCAATTCAGTATTGCACAGTGCCTATGGCAAGTTTAGAGGATCCGACAGCTTTTGATCCAAGCAAGGTATTGCCGGGCATGAATATGGATAATAAGTAGCATGAAAAAAACGACATTGGTTTTGTTGTCATCGGCCCTAGCTTTGATTTTAGCTGTAGCGGCAGCCTTTGGATATCTGGGCTATCAGTTTTCACATTCAAAAGCAAACGACCAAGGCATCGATGTCGTTTATGAGGTGAGACCTGGAGTTAGTTTTAATATGATGGCAAACGAGTTCGAACAAAAAGGACTTGTTCGTAGTGCCTATTTCTTTTCTATTTATGCGCGCATGGTAGGTGAAAGAAGCAAAGTTAAAGTCGGCGAATATTTGCTTCGTACAGATATGGTGCCAAGTGAAATTTTGAAGGTGATCACTTCTGGAAAAAGTATCGAGCGCAGCTTTACAATTAGTGAAGGTCTTAATCTTTACGAAATTTCAGCGCTTTTTGAAAAAGAAGGATTCGGCAAAAAAGAAGATTTTTGGCGTCTGACCCACGACCGCGCTCTCAGTCGTAATTTATTGGGTGAAGAACAAGAAAGCTTAGAAGGGTATTTGTTCCCAGAAACATACAGATTAACAAAATATACAGATGCACGAACGCTTATTTCTAATATGGTGAAAAGATATTTATATGTTTTCAATGAAGTGCAGCCGCTAGGTGAAGTTAAAACTTTAAATAGACATCAGGTGACTACACTTGCCAGCATTATTGAAAAAGAAACAGGTGCCCCCGAAGAGCGTCCAGTTATCTCGGCAGTATTTCATAATCGCTTGGCAAAAAATATGAAGTTACAAACAGATCCAACGGTGATTTACGGTAAAGCCGAAAAGACCGGAAAATATGAAATCGTCATTTCAAGACAAGATCTACTGACGCCGACTCGCTATAATACATATACAATCCCTGCTTTGCCTCCAGGGCCGATTGGCAATCCAGGGCGCGAGGCTTTGCTCGCGGCGATGAAGCCGAATCAAAGTAAATACCTATTTTTTGTGAGCCAAAACAACGGAACTCATATTTTTTCAGAGGACTATCAGGCCCATCAAAAAGCTGTCCAAAGATTCCAAATGAACAGCAAGGCCCGCGAAGGGAAATCCTGGAGAGATCTGAACAAGCGCGCAGAGCCGTCGTTACCAGCCTCGAAGCGTTAGGTTATTTGAATGGCAGCTATCTATTCACTGGGTGGGCTTTGCATTCGCTCAAAAGATTTGATGCTGTCGTTGTATTTAAAAATATTAAGTCTTGCCACCATTTGATCGTCATAGGTGGGGGCTATAATTTCTAAATTCCCGTCATTATCGACATCGGTTAAGGCCAAGTTTGTAGCGTTGCCTTGGAATGAAAAATAGGCATCTCGGCGCTCACTTAACTGTAACTTTGCAATCAGCATTGGCGACTCAGATACTTGATCTGACGAGTAAATTTCTAAACTGAGGCCATCGGACGTACTAATTTTTAAAACTGTGAGTTGAATCCCGCCTTGGCTTAATTGACCACTGACTTTCGCTAAAATATGGCGATTTTGATTTTGAAAAAGATCTTTCACGCGATTGCGCAAGCTAGGTACCACAGCCACGGTTGTTATAAGCATGGCAATCACGACCAGCGCAATGACAAGCCATCTTTCTTTTGTACTGAATGAATTTTCGGATACTGTCATTATTGTTCCCCACGTGCTTAAACACGCTCTTACCCTTCAGCTTGC
>JANNCH010000235.1:0-4462 GCA_031386315.1 Pseudobdellovibrionaceae bacterium | reverse complement strand
ACAAGCTGCAGAAATTCCACTTAATGAATTGAGTAATGAAATAACCACCGGCATATCGGCACCACCAATCGGTTGAACAAAAAAGATTCCATAAATAAGTGATAAAGCCATCACTAAATAGAAATACATCAGGTTGGCCGTTTCCATATACATGATAAACCAGGAGGAAATTCCGATGACCGATGCAAGAATTGCAAGGTTTGGATGTGACTTTTATCTATTAGGCAGTATGGTTGTCTTTTATTTTACTAACACAAATATAAGAACCCAACCCCCCCAGTAACCCACCACATAAAAAAAACAAAAACGCCCCTGCAAATCCAAGAAACTGCAGCTGCCCACCTAGTCTTAGAAAACTCAATTGATTTACAAAAACCGAGCGCAAAAATTCAAAGGCTCCATAGCACAATAGCAAAGATAACCCTGCCGATATCCCGCCCATCCAGACCCCTTGAATCAAGAAAGGCTTACGAATCATTGCTGAAGTGGCGCCAACAAGTTCCATAACTTCAATTTCTTCGCGACGTGCGTTCACTAGTGATCGAACCACATTCGACATCACAAACACAGCCGCACATAAAATGATGAGTGCCAATATCTGCGTGATCAACTGAATCGCAGAGACAAAGCTTGAGTATTTTTCTACCCAATCTTGTCCGTAACTAACGTCTTCAACGCCTTCAATATTTTTTGCACGGCCAGCAATTCCTTTCAAGCTCTGCAGCTGTTCAACTGATGACAATGAGGGATTTAAATTCAGCTGATAGCTAGACGGGATCAATTTTAAAAGTTCATCATCTTTTGCTAAGTCAGGCGCATAGGATGCAAGTTGTGTGCGAAAATCAGTGAGGGCTTTTTCTTGCGTGATTAGTCGAACATCACGCACGTTTTTTTCTGCACGCAAAACTTGTTCGATGTTTTGTTGCTGTTCAATTGATAGATCCTGACCAAGGTAAACAGTCATCTGAATATCTTCACCCCAAAGAGTTAAAATATTACGCAGATTTTGCGAAAACAAAAGCGTGCATGCCATGACCGTAAAGCAAGCGGTCGTCACAACTAGTGTCGATATTTGCAAGGCGAGGTTTTTTTTCTTCATCGTAAATCACCCGACAAAACACCTTGGTTTATTTCGAGTGTTCTTTTTTTACGTCGAAGTACCATTTCATGGTCGTGTGTCGCGATAAATACGGTTGTGCCTTGAGAACTAACTCGCTCAAGTAAATCCATGATGTCTTCTGCCAAGCGAGGATCTAGATTGCCCGTGGGATCATCCGCGATTAAAACACCTGGTTGATGAATCAGGGCACGGGCAATGGCTGTGCGCTGCTGTTCGCCACCAGAAACAAAATCGGGCAATTGGTCATGTTTATGAGCTAGTCCCACTTGTTCTAAAATTTCATACACTCGACGCTGCATCTGTTGAGGTCGTTCTCCGCGAATTTGTAAAGGCAAAGCTACATTTTCATAGATCGTACGATCTTTCAGTAATTTAAAATCTTGAAAAATGACTCCGATTTTTCGACGAAATAATGGAAGGTTTGATTCTTTAAGTCCATTGATTTCGTAGTCTGCAACTTTAACAACACCCGAACTTGGTTTGTCGAATGCAGAAATCATTTTAAATAACGTCGTTTTGCCAGCCCCGCTGGGCCCCGTTAAAAAAACGAACTCACCCTTATCTATGCGCAGATCTACATTTTTAAGTGCATGAACGGGACCGGGGTAGGTTTTATAAACATGTGAAAATTCGATCATCCTATTATTCTAAAAAGACTTCGTCAGAATGACCAATGGACATTTCAAGCCTGACCGAAGACTCGACTTAAGACGTGCCTAAATAGTGCTAAGGCTGCCCGCCAGACATAAGAATATCGATAATATGGTCATGCTGCTTTTGCACAGCGGTCTTAATAGCTTCATCTGTTGATGCTGGACCCTGGATAACGGTCTGATAAGGGGTCTTTATGGTTTTTAAAACGGCACCGTTACAAAACACGCGACTCACAACAAAAGGATTTTGCTTACCCCAATCCTCTGTTTGAATATGGTATCTTTGTCCTCTAACAGTGATGTCAGAATTGTGTCCCTTTTGCATGCTTAAAACCCTCAAAAGAAGAATAACACTTCGCAGGTTGCATAATCAAGCATTGCAATCTTGTACGATTATCATATACTTCTGAAAATATTTTTTTTGAGGAGACCCCATGTTTAAAGTGCTTATTTCTCTGGCATTGGTTTTGATTTTTCCTGCCACAACTTTGGCTCAAGACAAACCTTTTCAAAGTGAAAGTGAAGCTGGCGCAGTTGTCGTCAGTGGTAACTCTACGTCAGAAAGCTACGCTGTAAAAACTAACAATACTTACACTGTTGATAAAGATCTCTACAAAGCTTTTGGCCGTTACCTACGTACCACTGCGAATGGCATTGAAAGCGCCCGCAGTTGGGAAGCCGGTGCACGTTATGAAAGATCTTTGACTGATTATTTCAGTGGTTTCTTAGGCCATAAGGCCGAGAGCGATGTTTACTCTGGCTACATTCAAAGAGATTCAGACGATCTGGGTGTGAAGTACTTCATTAACAAATCAGATGACCTGACATGGATTGCCGAGCTTGGTTATCGCTATAGCTCAACATATCAGGCCACGGGAGTAATCTCCTATGATAGCTACGGACGACTTTATACCGAGATTAAAAAAACGTTAAACTCAACGGTTCAGCTTCGTTACTGGGCTGAATTCTTACCGAATTTTAGTAAAAGTGAAGCTTATTTAGCTAACACTGAGGCCTCGTTGAGCGTTATGCTCAGTGAAGTTTTCTCGCTGAAGCTTGCTTACCTGATGCAATACCAAAACGTTGCACCAGCGGCTGGCAAGCGCGTGGATACGACTTACACAACATCGCTCGTAGCGAAATTTTAAGGAGTTCACCATGATAAAAGAATTCAAAGCCTTTTTAATGAAGGGCAATGTTTTAGATCTAGCTGTCGGTATCATTATCGGCGCAGCTTTCGGTAAAATCGTCAGTTCATTCGTAACTGATATTCTGACTCCGATCATCAGCTTAGGACTTGGCAAGGTCGATTTTTCAAATCTTTTTATCGCTCTTAACGGTGAAACATACGAAACGCTCGACGCTGCAAAAAAAGCAGGTGCTGCGACGGTGAATATTGGTCTATTTGCGAATGCTATTATCGATTTCGTAATTGTGGGCTTTGCGATTTTCTTGGTTGTAAAATTGGCTAACAAGTATAAAAACGAGCCCGCACCGGCTGCACCAAACACTAAAGAATGCCCTGAGTGTCTATCGGTTATTCCATTGCGCGCTCGCAAGTGCTCGCAGTGTTCAAGCGCTCAGGTTATTTAGACTAACGCTTGGCAAGAATTGGTGCTGAACTGAGACTCTGAATCGATTCAAGAATCCACTGCTGATAAAACTGCAAATTCATGAACAGACCATTGAATTTGCAGTTATCCACATCAAACTTCTGGTTCACTTGGTCCGATGCACGGGCGAATATGGCCTTTGTTAGACCCAATATTTTAAATTCACCATTCTCTTGAATCAATGCAGGGCCACCAGAGTCCCCATAACAAACACCTTTTCCTGATTTTTGATTCGATAAAAAGAAGTTAAATTCTGGAACATACGAAGTCCCTTCAACACTGGCTGCGCGCAGAACTCCTGCACCGAGATCAGTATCCGCTGGTAAATTTAAAGCACCTGTATTGCGACCATAGCCGATCGATACGATGTTGAATTTTTCAGTTAAACTTCCGAATTCTGCAATTGTCATTATTTTATAGTCACTCGGCACTACACCCTTAATTTTAACCAGTGCGATATCGTCGTCAACGTGGCCGGTAGATAAATCATAGTCATTGATGGCTTCATAGGTTTTGTGCTTCAACACCGTTTCAACTGGTGACACTCGGGATTTTTCATCATGCAAATCAGACGTATAAACGATTTCCATATCTTTTGCAGCACCTACAATACAATGGGCCACCGTTAGAATCACATTTTCTGCGACCACAGAACCTGTACAAATATTGTAACTAACAGAGATTGTTTTATCATTCTGAACTGTGGCAACTTTGCTGCGTATCATGACGACACTACGACCTAAATCGGAGTTTGCATCAACCTTGTTGCCACCAATGATGCCTTCGACAGGGCTTTTTTTATAGTCAACATCCATACCGCCTGCACAGCCAACAATTAAAACACTCAGCAAACAACAAAAAAAATATTTACTTTTGTTCTGCATGGATTTATTTCGCATTGGCAGTTCCATTCAAATGTTCAATTGCTTTTAATAGCCAAGTTGCATGGTAAAAAGCATTGGCATACACGCCAAAGTGACGGCAGGGATAGGTCTTATCTTCTTTTTTGTAGCTGTACACAGAAGAAGCCACACCAAGAACTGAGAACTTTCCATCTTTCAAAATAAATCCAGGAC
>JANNCH010000225.1:0-1839 GCA_031386315.1 Pseudobdellovibrionaceae bacterium | reverse complement strand
GAAAAAGGGATGCCGGATGAAATCCCTGATTTTGCGACAGAAGTTGAGACGCAAATTGGTTTTTGTGCATTGATGGTAAAAGCAGGTTTAGCTGAGACAAATAGTGAAGCCTCACGCTTGATTGCGGGTGGCGGAGTACAGATCGACGGAGAGAAAGTTTCAGATCCACGTTTAAAAATGGATTTGAAAGCCGGCCAAAGCTTTGTAGTGAAGGCCGGTAAGAAAAAATTTGTAAAGATTGTTGTGAAATGACGGTTGGATTATGAAAGTTACATTTATTCCACAAAATATCGTAGTGGAAGCGACACCCGATAAAACTCTTTTGCAAATTGCAAACGAGAATAATATCGAGATCAAATCGATTTGTAAGGGTGTGCCTTCTTGTGCCGAGTGCCGAGTTTACATCGCAGCAGGCGAACACAACATCGTGTCGCCTGGTAAAGCAGAACTAAGTTTGATTGGGACGAGCTATTATATCGATAGCCGTCGCTTGAGCTGCCAAGTGCGTTGCTTTGGAGATGTGACGGTGGATCTCACGGAACAAATCGAGCGCCAAGCGAATCAAACTAAAAAAGTTCGTGGCTATCGCACTTCACGTTCGATGGAATCTAAAGCTGTCCAAGATACGATGATTTTAAACGAAAAGATCGAGCCAGATAAGCCGCAGTCGCCTGCAGAGAATCAACCCCCGCAACAACCTCGACAACAGCAACAGCCCCGCCAACAACAGCAACAGGGTCGTCCACAAAATCAGCAAGGACAAGGGCAAGGTCGTCAACAGCAGGCGCAAAAACCCAAACAGCAAAATCCAAATCAACAACAGAGAAATCCTCAGGGTAAATCTCAACCACAACAGCCTCGTCAGCAACAGCAGCCAAGACCACCGCAAAAAGATAAGAAGTAAGTCCCGTTCAGGGTTTACTTCCGATTTATAGGGTGGTTTCAGTCCTTGGTCTAGTGCAGGGGCTCGTGCATTGCTCCGATATAGTGGTATGAGTTTATCGCATAAAATTACTTTCCGAGAACGTGGCGAGGGTCCGGTGCTTCTGCTGATCCACGGTTATGGTGGCAGTGTCCAACATTGGGAAGACGTTGCTGAAAATCTCAAATCATCCTACCGAGTTATCGTTCCGAATATGTCCCATGTTTATATGAGCGGCGATAAAATTTTATTCACGGTACAAGTTGAAATTTTGGCAGATTTTATTCGTAATCATTTTCCGGGACAAAAAGTTTTTATTTCTGGAATGAGTTATGGTGGTTGCTTAGGTTGGGCGCTGGCATTGCAGCATCCAGACTTGATCGAGCGCTTGGTTTTGGTGAACCCAATGGTTGCTGATCCTGTCAGTCATTTTAATTTACCAGAGCTTCGTTACTTTTTTGCGATGCCATTGAATCTGAAATCGGTTTATTTTTTACTATCTACACCCATTGGAAAAGCTTTTCTAAAACGTGCCGCCTTGTTGTTTCGCGATGAAAGATCTGAAGGGCCTATCGGAGTTGAAACTTTAAAGGGACGTAAGCTAATGTTCGTGGCCCATATGATCCAACATTTTTCATGGGTCTTAAGAACAGCTGACTGGAACCACTGGGTTAAAAAAATGCAGATAGCGCACACCGAAACAATGCTGATTTATGACTGCGAAGATCTATTATTCAAACCAGAAAGCTATATTGATTTTTCTAAAAAGTTTCACTGTGAAGAAATCGTAAAGCTCACCGGCGCAGGGCACATCGCCATCAAAACGCGCCCCGAAGCCATCGCCAAACACATGGACAATTTCTTTAAGACCACCAAACAAAAATCAGCCTAAGGGTACGCCGTTACTTTTTGCACTA
>JANNCH010000223.1:0-5730 GCA_031386315.1 Pseudobdellovibrionaceae bacterium | reverse complement strand
TTTTATTGGTGGTGCTAATGGTATCACTGACGATGGATCCAACCATAAAGTCAATCTGATCGAAAGCCATGCGTTCTTTGGATTGAATATATAGATAAATTTTTTGTAGCTCTCGAGATGGATCGTTATGTCGAATCAAGCTATAGCGGCAAACTAGGAATACGTTTCTAGTTGCGAGCCTTTTCAATAATCTTAGTCGTGGATTTGCCATCGACAAATTGCAATGACATCACTTGACCACCGATAGATTGAACAAAGTCTGCGCCAACAATTTGCGTGATGTCCCAATCGCCGCCCTTAACAAGAATGTTTGGGCGTACAAGTTTTATTAAATTTTCAGGAGTATCTTCAGTAAAGATCACGGTGTGGCTAACAGCGCCCAGGCCAGCTAAAATTTCAGCACGATCATTTTCGTTTTGCACAGGACGAGTGGGTCCCTTTAGGCGGCGTACACTTTCATCTGAGTTTACACCCACGACCAGAAAGTGGCCCAGTGCACGAGCTTGCTGCAAGTAGCGCACATGACCTACGTGAAGCAGATCAAAACAGCCATTTGTGAAAACTATTTTTCGACCAAAAAAGTGAAGAGGGGCCAAGCATTTTTCAATTTCATTTCTCGCAATTACCTGGCCCATAAAAACTAAACTTTCTTGTAAAGAGTGGCTCCAGTGATAGAACCCGCAATATCCTTACCGGTAATCAGTGAAGCAATCGGGAAAATGATGAAGCCTGTGAACATCACCAAAAGTGTGCGAGCAGCTACACGCAAAGTGTAAGTCACATCGTGCATTTCTTCTGGTTTACCAATGCGTTGATCAAAAGCCCATTCACCTGGTGTACAACCTAAGAAGGCACGATTGATCAGCATATAAATAAAGGTCACAGTGAAAAACAAAGCCGTTGTGGCTAGATAAATCATCCCGCCCTCATCTGGATTCGTTAAGTTTGCGACAAGATCCACATGTGTGATCATCAACAAAATAATCATGCATAGTAAAGACGCCGCAAGAACCAACATTGAATCTAAAAACGTCGACGAGAAATTCCATGTCGCTGGTTTGAACTCTTCAGTTGTTTTTGTATTCTTTAAAGAAGCCGTTGTGTTTTCGATATCGAAATGACGGTTCTTTTGAAGATTTTTAAGAATATCATCGACAGCTGTTGGTGCCGATTTTGGTTCTTCAAAATTTTCAATTTTATGACGAGTCTTGCGAGGCAAGGTGGGAGTCAAAGTGCTTGAAGTGGTCTCTTCATCTAATAATGAGAAACCCTTGTCGCGTAAGAAAGGTTCAGAAGAGCGTTTGTTTTTCGCTTCTGATTTATCAGTTTTATTTTCAGATTTCTTTTTATGAAACCCCAGACCTTCGGTCAGTGGCTTAAATTCAAATTCGTCAAAGGGATCCATTCCCATTCCTTTCTCAGCGCATGAGATCGAACTCATACTTTAGGGCGGCGACCAGTGCGATGCAAGCCGTTTCGACCCGCAAAACTTGGCCCCCCAAGGTCACAGGCTCGAGTTTTTTCTGTTTCATCAACTCGACTTCCTGATAGGAGAATCCTCCCTCACTACCGACGAACAGCCAAATATTTTTAACAGAAGCTAGACCACTGTCTGGATTATGGACCTGTTTCTGAAGATATTCCTTAATGCCATGAGTCGACGTGCCCTCATATGCAAATAGACCCCGATTTTGCTCGTTTAGGTTAATTTGCGAAAATAAATCGTCCCAGGTAGCCGCAGGATGGATTGTCATTAGCTCGCCGCGACCGCATTGCTGCGTGGCCGAGCGGATGATTTTTTCCCAACGGTCTAATTTATTGGGCGAGATTTTTTCTTCTTTACGGACAAAGCTGAACTCTGAAAAGAAAGGCTGAATACTTTTAACACCCATTTCAACAGCTTTTTCCATAACGGCATCCATGACTGGAAAGCGCGAAATCGAAAGGGCTATGTGAATGTGGGGTTCTGGTAAAGGCGGAATAACACGTTCTTCGACAACCAATGCAGTAGCTGTTTTTTTACCCACATAAGTGACTTCAATCAGATAGGCTTTGCTGAGCTCTGTGATGACTTCGAACTTAGAGCCCACTTCTTGGCGACAAACACCAAAAATATGGTGAAAGGTATCGTTGGCGAAATTCACTTGATCGCCAAATAGATCTTTGGTTTCGATCCAATATCTTCTCAAGATTGCACCCAGTAACCAACCCATTCATCTTTTTCTAAACGACGAATAACGTTCAGACCTGAGCCCTCGATGAAATTTTCAAAGAAGTGAGTGTCGCGTTCTTGTAAAATACCTGTGAGCAACATATAGCCGCCCGGTTTTAAAACGCGCATCAAATCTTTTTTAATTTTAATAAGAACGCCGTCAATGATATTCGCAACAACGACATCATACTGATCACGAATTTCATCCAGCTGTGTGTTTGGAATATCAATTTGCGGCAGGCGATTGAGTTTGACGTTTTCGCGGGCCACACGTTGGGCTTCGGGATCGATTTCAATTCCCGTCACTAAGCCAAAACCTTCCATTTGAGCCAGAATAGCTAAAATGGCGGTGCCAGTTCCGACATCCATCAATGCCCAGTCTTTGATTTTGTCTTTATTTTTAGCACTCATTTTGTGAATAAACGAAGACATCATCTGCGTGGTTGCGTGTGTGCCAGTGCCGAAGGCCATGCCTGGATCAATGTAAATTGGATGTTTGCACTCGGTTGGCGGAGTCAGCCATGAAGGCACCACCCAGTAAGAGCCAATCAGTTGAAAAGCATTGAAGCCTTTTTTCCATTCTGCAAGCCAGTCTTTATTTTCTTCTTCGTGAACGGCACTTTGAATGTAGGGACTGAGCTCACGCAAACGTGCATAGAATTCTTCGCTGGGGCGTTCTGCAAAAAAGACATCCATATCATGCATACTCACCGGCACAAGATTGGGATCGTAGGTTAAATCGGGCTGTGTAAAAACCAATGCTTCGGTGACACCACTGGCGCCGGACTCAAAGCACTGAGTGGTTACGATGTCTTCTAATTGGGCAGGGACTTGGCTAAGGCGAACACGAAAATAATTTTGGCTCATAGGCCTTGAGTTGTTATCAGAATGCAGGCCTTTTTCAAGCTTTTGCCGAGTTCGTGTAACAAATAGGCTCTTAGCGAATGGTTTTAGTGCCTGCATCTGCACTTTTATCTGTGAGGGGCGCAGTCGTTGGTTGAGGTTTAACGGCCTCTACAGAAGCCGGCTTGGGCCCTGTCGCTGGCGGCTCAGGCACAGCTGCAGAGGTTGCCGTTGAAGTCACTGCCGGAGCAGACGTCGTTGTGGTTGTCGAAACAATGGCCACAGTCACGCTGTTTTCTGCGGGCTGTTCGGCCACTTTGCGCTTTGGAAACTTTGGTTTGCTGTTATCGGTGAATGAACCTTGCATATCAATTTTATCGCCGGTCATGATTCCGATTTGTTCTAACATTGGTAACTCATCACGCGAAAGTAATTTGTATTCACGGGCAATGGCGATTTTATTATAAATTGCGATCACTCGTAATTGACCCACCGGGATCATCACTTCGCCAAATGCCTGGGCACCGCTAGCATCGCGCACTGAAAGTTTTCGCACAGCTGTCACGACGAGGTTCTTTTTAAGACCTGAGCCTTCGCCGACATTGATATAGAAATCTTTGTAGACATTGTCTTCGTCCGCAAGGGTGATGTTGCGTCGAACATCAATGATTGTTGGTTCATCTGCCAGTGCATGCAGAGAACTTAAAACTAAGAGAATGAAAAAATATATTTTCAGCATAAAACCCTTCCGTGGTTTTTCTTAGCATCTATTTCGGATGTCTCGATTTGAAACTTGAAGCGAGCGCTGGAAACTGGCCCTTAGGTTGGCTTGCGGACATGGAAGCCCCCTGAGTATGGTCACCACCAAGGAAAAACATGACTTTTTTTGAATTACTTTTTATCTGTTAATGTACTCGCGGTGAGGGCGCCTAAGACTAACATTGCGCCGATAAGTTGGCGGGCGGATAAGCTTTCGTTAAAAAGAATGAAGGCCACAATAGATGCAGTGATTGGTTCGATCATGGTCAGAAGCGCTGCTTCAGAGCTCTTCATTTTTTGCAGACCCGCTAAAATCAGCGTCAAGGGTAAGATCGTGCAAATGATTGCTATGCCGATGACACTGCGGGCTTGCTCGGTAGAAAGCTCAAGGGCTGCGCCCATATTTGGTCTGTGAAATAAATAAAGTGCGAATGCAGTGAATGAAATAACATATAAACTGCTGCTGAGTGGGTTCACTTCTTTTTGGAAGCGCGCTGAAACTAAAATGTAAATGGCGTACGTTAAAGCAGATCCAAGCCCTGCAGCAACCGCAAACCAGTTGCTCACTTCAATTTTACCCCACATTAAAATTGCAAGACCTATAGATGCGCCTAGTAAGCAAAGCCATTGCTTTGTATTCATGCGCTCTTTAAGTACCCAGTGACTGCAAAGGCTGACCCAAAATGGATAAGTGTAGAGCAATAGCGAAGCTAGTGCGACGGTAACACCTTTTATGGCTGTGAAATACAAGGTTGAAAAAATGGCATAGCCCAAAATGCCTAGCAAAGCAGAAATAAAAATCTGATTTTTTTCGAGTCGAACAAGTTGTGGTTTGAAAAGCAAACAGCCGATCCAAAGAAGAAGGGCGGCTAGTGTGAAGCGGTAAGTGAGAAGGGCCCCGATGTCGAGGCCATTGCGAAAGGCAATTTTACCAAAAATACCCAGAAAGCCGAAACCGACACTGGCTAGGACAAGTTGTGAAACTCCGACACTGTATCGATTGAAGTTTCGATTCAGTTTCATCCGAGAGTGGCTTTTTTGCCGTAAGTTGTACGACTGGCCCTTTGTGAACGGGGTTTGCCTTTATTAGCAGCGTCTTCGTTAGCAAATTTTTTGATGCTTTTTTTAGCAGGCTTGTCTTTGCTTTGATAGTTTTTCTTAGCTTTCACTTCATCTGGAGTATCTGGCAAGAACACGCGCTCGATAGCCACATCATTCAAGAAAACAATTTCACCCAAACGAAGAGCGCCGATGCGCAAGCGACCGATGGACACACGTTGAAGTTTGATCACATCGAAACCGACTTTTTCAAACATCTGACGGATCTGACGATTTTTACCCTCGGTGATCACGATCTTGTACCAATCGTACTTTTCTGACTTGTTTTCACCAGGACGACTGATTTTTTCTAAGTGTTTTGCTGCCACTTTGCCGCCCTCGATAGTCACGCCTCTGCGTAACTTTTCAAGATGTTTGGCTTCGGGATGACCATCTAATTTAACAAGGTATGTTTTAGTGACTTCTGCTTTTGGATGACTCACGCGATTGGCGAAATCACCATCGTTTGTAAAAAGTAGCAAACCTTCAGAATCCCAATCCAGACGACCCACCGGGAAAACACGTACAGGAACTTTTTCGATCAAAAGATCTTTCACGGTTGGACGCTCTAAAGGATCTTCCATGGTGGTAAGAATGCCGCGGGGCTTGTTCATCATCACATAGATTTTTTCGCTGAGGGGTTTTCTAAGAGTTTTGCCGTCTACCAAGATGCGATCGTTTTGTGGATCGACTTTGATACCTAGCTCGTAGACACGTTTGCCGTTGATAGTGACTTGGCCTTCTTCGATCATGCGATCGGCGTGGCGGCGAGATGCGAGTCCACTGTCGGCGATTAGTTTATTAAGGCGAATTCTTTG
>JANNCH010000221.1:0-6019 GCA_031386315.1 Pseudobdellovibrionaceae bacterium | reverse complement strand
GCAGCCATCAAAGCCAATGCTTGCGGAATTATACTGGCGCACAATCACCCCTCGGGGAATCTGCAGCCCAGCCAGGCAGACATTGATCTTACGAAGAGGATGAAAGAAGGCGGACGGCTGCTTGAAATCCAAGTCTTGGATCACATCATCGCGACAGTCGAGGGATATTACTCATTTGCAGATGAAGGATTGGTGTGACCCTCAATCAAATTTTGAATTATTACCTATGACCTGCCACCTGATTCAAATAGTCTGAGAAGACCCAGTGAATTAGGCTTTTGCTTTGAACAAAGCCGGGCCCAATAGTTCCAGGATAGGGGGAGCCTTGTGAATACCCAGTTTATGAAAAAGGCGATCGACATAAATAGAAAATGGAACGAGCTTTGACATGCTTGAATCAAGTTTAGTTTCATCAATATATAACTTCAAGATTTCATGTAATTTTATTGCGTGGGATAAACCGATTTGGTGATATAGCAACGAATCAACGTTAACGCAAACAAGCGGTTGGACGTTTTGAATAAAAAGACCATCCGCTTTTAACTTATTCAATTCGAATCGGAACCAAGCGTTCAATAAATCACTAAAGCCTGGAGTATCGTATTGGTGGTCATGTGTGAGGAGAACCGGGTAAATATTCGTATCATTTGAATTATAGTCAATGTCCGCTGCAAGTTCTTTCCTTAATACTGCTCTGACATTGGCAATTAGTTGCTTAATGGCTTTAAACTTTTCTTTTCCATTTGGTAAGGTTTCGAAATACAACACACGCTTAAATTCTGTCTCATAAACCTTATAATCAAAACTGCCTTTGTTATTCGCCTTAATCAAAAAGTCTTTTGATTCTATAAGAAGAATGTCCTTTCCCTTCCTTACGTAATAATCCGGTCCCCCATCAATCTTCATCTCAGAAAAATCTCTTCCTGAGAATTTTATGCAGTTTTCAGGATATATGAATTCAAAAATTCTATATACAAGAACTTTTTCCGAAAACTCGTCTCCATAGAAACTTTTCAATTCTTTAATCTGCTTGTCTTTTGGTAGGGTCGCATTCACATCACGAAGGAGAAAGTAAACTCCCTTGAATATTTTCTCTACTACGAATAAATTGAAAATAGCCCGGTAAACTCCTTCAGTGATTTTATAGAACGGTCTGGCCCGTAAAGTCAAAAAGTCGTTCTCATCCAATTCTTCATCGTCATGAACAATCAGTTTTTCGATGAATTCACAATTTGCCTTAAACTGCTCGTCGTTTTGAACAGTTATATCAGTATGCGCTTCATGTTCAGAAGTTATGAGCGAAGTAGTTAATGGTAAAATGGCATGCATATAGTCTTGCCAAGATGCCTTATTAAAGAATGCAAGGAATGCTGCGAGTAAATGTTGAATTTTAGGATTCGATTCCAAAAACTTGAACAGATAGACCGCTTTGATGATCTGCGTGGCCCAGATCAACCTGATATCATAGTTTGCTTTGTCAGAAACTGGATATTGCATGCAAAACATCATCATTGGAATAAATAGATCGGGACCTAGACCTTTTGTGGAAGTGAACGCTGTGTACTGTTTCTTCGTAAATTCAGAATTCAGGACTAGATAGGCCTTGAAGAAGCTTACCTCAAATTCGGCGGGAGTTTGAGTTTCCTTCTCCTCTTCTTTTTGAAAAAATAGTTCAAACAACGTTAGGCTACTGTAGGTATTTACAATAATTATTGTGCTGCCTTCTTTTTCCGTTTCTTTGATCTTCTCCAGAATGACGTTATAGAATTCTTCATTTTGAGCTCCGAAGAAAACATTCAAAATTTCCTCTTTGTTTTTGAATTTTGAGTCTTGGGATTTGAATCCTAGCAAGAATGCTGCGACGTTTAATACGAAACTTTTTTTTCCACCTTTTAAGTACTGCTCTGGCCTTAATGGTACTTCATCTGGAAATGCCGACTCAAACTCCAAAAGCAAGCCCATATTGATCGCTTTCCCTATCGAACTTTCGAATGCCATGGTTTATTTTGAGGTTTGATTGTGCAGGTTTAAAATTTAGATATTCAAAAATTTAAGAACTCAATTCATCACCGCTCCGCCAAAGGTAGCCGTTGCTCCAGGCTTGTCAAGGGCCAGGCACGTGTCGATCTTACCTTGATTTTAGCGGAATCTCCACCCTTGACAAACCTTCCGCAACTTGCTGTTTGCGGCTTAACGGTGAAAAATGTCGCAATGAGCTCTTCTTTAAATACCTCTTGAAATGTGATCCCGAAATAACTATCCAAATAAACTTCCCTGTGTTTCAACCTTTGGGTGAAAAGCCCCAATAATAATGAACGGGTTTATCGAAACATGATGATGGGCCTGTGTTGTGCCTAAGAACAAATGCAGATCCTTTGTTTTCGCAAAGTCCTCGAAGTATTTTGCCCTAACGTCTGTGACGGCCTTTTGCTCATCGCCTTCATGACGTGCAAGACAATTCCAATAGAGCTGTCCAATTTCCCAATCCTCGATCATCATTTTACTTTCCTTTCCTTGATTATCGGCAAGAACATACGAGAATTTATATGGGAGTTTTTTAACTACTTCAAATTTCCCGGCTGCAGTAGCTGCTTCAAATAGGTTTAGCTGTTGAAGACTTGCTAATTTGTCCTTGTCCCATTCCCGGTCAACAGACTCTGTCTTAAAATCAGTAATCTTAGTCGGTTTGAAAACCGCTAGTGAGGTACAGACGGCCTTGTTTTTGGCTTCAGCAATAAGCTCGGATAAGTTGTAGTAAACTTTGCCCAACACCAATTTCTTTCTTTCCGCCCAATTGCTTGAAGTGTCAATATGTCCAGCGATCTTAATTTCTCTTTCGTGTGAATATGGCCGATAGCTCTCGGGCCTGAAATCAGCTTCATTCTTAACCAGGTCCAGTTCAATCCAATCATACTTTTTGTATTGCTCATTGTATGATTTTTTTCTGAAGGGAACAGGGTAGATTCTTATCCACGTTCCGTCTTCACGGAATCCTGCGGTGCAAACTAATTCGTCGTACTTGGATGAAAGCGTTGGGTAGGTCTTTACTGCAATTAAGACTTTTGTCAACGCCATGTTAGATGTGTCTTACTTCAAAATTAAAATCCGGAAGCTTTTCAATTGCCTCCGCCAGATGTTTTCGGTGGCATTGGCAAATATTGGCTTCAAAGCAGGTTAAAGCAATTCGTTCGTGTTGCCGCAGTAAATTCAGGATTGTCGTTTGCGTGGGCTTGGTTTTCACAAGATTGCTTTTACGATAAATAGAGAATAGTTTATCGTAATCTGTTTGCGTGTTCAATTCTTGTCTTTGTTCGGACAGGATACCTACTTCCGGAAAATGCAAATATTGGATTCCTAAGCCCTCACAAAACTTTTTCAACTGGCTTTTGCTGAATCCATATTTCATACTTAGGGGATTGTTACGGACATCAACTAAAATCCTTACATCGTTTTTTAGTAAACGGTTCAAATACTCTTCAAGCGAAATTCCCTCATAGCCAATGGTAAATAATATGGTCTTCGAGCCTTTGGGCCTGGCCTTGTTTACTTCCTTCAATTCCTCCGGTTTCAATATTCTTTCAGCGACCTCACTTCTTATGGCAAAATACGGGTGGTTAATGTAGGTGTGCTTCATTAGCGCATTGCTGCTCATCTTTCCGTAATGAGCTTTTACCTCCAGCAACAACTTGTGGTCCTCGTCTTTTAGTGTCTTCAGATAATCGGTCTTCTCCGTTCGTTTATAGTGGTCCTCTGTCTTAATCAAAATCCCTTTCATCGCCATCGTGTTCAAGTCGGCATTGGCGGAATGGGAAAAACAGCCGAATCTATACGGTATAAAATCGTATTCTGCCTTCGGTTGTTTTAGGGTAAACAGGAAAAGGAGTTTCTGAAGGCGGATCTTCTCCAATTCTCCATCAAACAATTGCAACAATGACAAGACTATTTTTCGCCGGTAGTACATCACTTCAAAGGTACTATTATTTTGAACGATGTCTCCAGTTTTTGGGCTTTCGAAAGGCCAATGAAATCCACATGGACTCCAAAACTTCTGAATTGTGATAAGATCAAATTAGAATAAATATCATTTCAGTCTCCAAGAAACCCATCCTCGTTTTCAGGGATATGGGTAGAAATGTGACCGAATTCTATTCAATTATAGCCTATATTTGATAAGCCCATTGGTTGGGCATTTTTCATTTTTAGCGTGAACCAGAACCCGGAACAAATCGCCCGCGATCACATTGATCGGCTCCTTCAGGAGTCCGGGTGGATTGTTCAGTCTAAAAAGAAACTTAACCTGGTAGCCAGTCTTGGAGTGGCTGTCACAGAATATCGTACTGATACTGGCCCGGTGGATTATCTCCTTTTTATTGATAAAATTCCTGTTGGTGTCATTGAGGCAAAGAAAGCGGAAGAGGGTGTGCGCCTCACGGCTTATGAAGCTCAATCAGAACGGTATGCAAAAGGGAAGCTTAAATACCTTGACAACGATCCATTGCATTTTGCTTACGAAAGTACTGGAGAGGTAACCCGGTTTACCGATTACCGTGATCCCAAGCCCCGCTCACGTCCCGAGTTTACCTTTCACAGACCTGAGACGTTAGTGAAATTATTGAAGGAGCAAAAAACCCTTCGTGCCCGTCTGCAAGACATCCCTGCTTTGCCCACAGATGGCTTGCGTGATTGCCAGATTACGGCGATTAACAACCTGGAAATTTCCTTTCGTGAAAATCGCCCGAAGGCATTGATACAAATGGCGACGGGTTCGGGCAAAACGTTTACGGCCATCACAGCCATCTACAGGCTGTTAAAATTCGCCAAAGCTAAACGCATATTATTTTTGGTGGATACAAAGAACTTGGGTGAACAAGCCGAAGGGGAGTTTAAAAAATACCAGCCACAGGATGACAACCGTCTCTTTCCTGAATTATATGGCATTACCCGCTTGAGTAGTTCGTTTATTCCTACCGACAGCCAGGTTTACATTAGCACAATCCAGCGACTTTATTCTATTCTGAAAGAAACGGAGCTGGACGAACGGGATGAAGAAGAAAACCCTGAGGAGAAAAAATGGGCACACAAGGAACCCATGCCGGTGGTGTACAACGAAAAGACGCCTATTGAGTTTTTCGATTTTATCGTGATTGACGAATGCCATCGCAGCATCTATAATTTATGGAAACAGGTGCTTGACTATTTTGATGCATTTCAGATAGGATTAACCGCCACACCCGACAATCGCACTTTTGGTTATTTCAATCAGAACTTAGTTTGTGATTATGGCTATCAGAAAGCAGTGGAAGATGGGGTGCTAGTTCCTTACAATGTGTTTGAAATTACCACCAAAATAACACAACAGGGAGCCAAGATTGAGTTAGGTGAATATGTAGGTAGCCGGGAGAAGCTCACCCGCCGGCAGTTTTGGAATACGCTGGATGAAGAAGTAGAGTATACTGCCAAACAATTGGACGATAAAGTGGTGAATGTAAATCAGATCCGAATGATCGTCCGGGCGGTGAAAGAACAATTGCCCGCGATCTTTCCCGACCGTTTTGATAGCGATAGAAAATTCGAAGTGCCCAAAATGCTAATCTTTGCAAAAAGCGACAGTCATGCCGATGACATTATTAACATTGTGCGTGACGAGTTTGGCGAGGGGAATAGCTTCTGCAAAAAGATTACCTATAAAAGTGTAGAAGACCCTAAGAGTGTTTTACAGCAATTCCGAAACAGTTACTATCCCCGTGTGGCCGTTACAGTTGACATGATTGCGACCGGCACGGATATCAGACCTTTGGAAGTCTTGTTGTTCATGCGCGATGTAAAAAGCCGTACCTATTATGAGCAAATGAAAGGTCGGGGCACGCGTACTTGCAGTTTGGAAGAGTTGAGAGCAACCGGCACGCCTGCCGCCAAATACACAAAAGATCATTTTGTGATCATTGATGCTATCGGCGTTGAGAAAAGCCAGAAAACCGACAGTCGCCCTTTGGAGAAAAAACCGGGGATGAGTTTGAAG
>JANNCH010000193.1:0-2003 GCA_031386315.1 Pseudobdellovibrionaceae bacterium | reverse complement strand
CGATGACAGCTTTGGGCTTGTAAGCCTTGGCCTTTGGATTCCACTGAAGCTCTTGCCAGCCGAGCGTTTGAAATACAGGACTACCGACTTCGCGATTTTGTACGAGGTCATAGATATTAGGTATCATGGCTAATTGACTGCGTTTCATGACGATCGATGGAATGTGGAACTGCACAAAGGCAACACCTTTGTTTTCGGCCCCAAAGCCCTCAGCGCCCGACTTAAAATAAGCAGAGTATTTTGCTGGATTCTTTTGATCACAGGCATCCACTACCAATAATTTTTCAGTTGTGTCTGCAAAACCTAACACAAATGAGAAATCAAATTGGCCGCATTTTTCCACAATAGTTTTGCCTGAACGCATTTGCCCAAAAGCTTTTAAAGGAATTGGATATTTCGTCGGCATCAACCAAACGCTCTCGGGATCTTTCAAAGCAATATGAAGTTTTGGATTTTCGGCAGCGATCTGTTTGAAATGCAGATAGGTTGCTGAGTTTTCATTCAACACCGCTTCGCTCACTAGCAAAACATCAAAATAAGCTTCGGTAAAAGTATCTTTAAATCCTGACTTATTAAGCTCTTGGCTCAAGTTCACCATAAACTCACGGTGGGCTACCGATATGCGCATCACGTGTGATGTTGCGATATAAGAATTAATATTGCGAACCACTTCAGCTGCTTCAAACAATGGTGAATTGCTCACACCCAGAGAGATATTACGAATGATCGGCAAAGACGGTGTATGATCATCTTTCAACATGCTAGCAAAGTTTTTGAGAAAGCGACCTTGCTCAAAAATATTCAAGTCTTGGTAGGCATGCACCCATGTACTCACTAAAAGTGGACGCAAACTGTATTCGATCACACCTAAAACAGATTGAGTCTTGCATGGGCCGATATGTTCTGCGAATTTCCAAGGGGAATCACAATAGCCCTGCACGGATTTTATCATATAAGGCCACTTTGTCTGATCCAGCGGTGCCACCAAAGTAGAGCTTGCAGCATAGACTAGAAAGTCTGTGACGACTTCTTCCATAAGACTTTGATTGATGAAAAAAGAGTCTGCTTTTTCACGATACCAAACTTTAGCAACCGCTTTTTCGATCATGCCCTGCGTATTAAAGAGCTCTTGCCCTATGAAGATCTGATGATCTTGCACTTTGAAGAGCTGTGGACGATCTTCCAAAATAGTGACCTGAATTTTGCGTGAAAAGGGCTCTAGATTTTCTAAGAATCTTTCGACACTCGTAAGTCGCTGAGAAATATCACGACTTTTATCGTTAAAAAAAGCACTGAATTTGACCTCACGGTTTACCGCGCATCGATAGATTGAATCAGTCGAAAAAATGCCCAGCCTGTCAATTTTTTCGACAACCTTGGAATCAATACAGAGCGGCTTCCTGGTCATATAAAGTGCGACCAGGGTAAGTGCTCCAAAACAGGCGAAACTAAAATAGGATAACCAACGTGCCATCATGTAACCAAAGCTAATTGCAAGGCCTGTACCCTAGTTTTAGGGGTCGAACCGAGTCCAAAGAATGCCTTGCTGGATCAACGTCGGGCGCAACCTGAAACTAGACTAAATTGTTAATTTATTTTTACCGATACCCTCTTTGAAGAATTATCACAATAGAGGTTTTGGCATGTTCAGTCTCAAGCTAGGCCTTGTCAGTTTTGAAAAGCTCACCAATAGCGTCACTGTCGATGCGATAGCAATACCATCTATCAGCATCAAGTCTTCATTTGATATGGCTCACTTTGAGTCATCCACCGCTGGCATCGCTGCGCAGGTTAAGTATTTGTTCCCAACAGATACAGACAACTACAAAGTCCTCGCGGGCACTGAATACACTGCTACAATGTATGTAAGACAAACTTCGAATGCTTTTGATGAATCAAAATACCAAGCTGAACTCAGTTACATGCAGAGGGGCCAAAACACCAGCTTAACCGTGCAAACAGAGTCCAGCGTTTTTTTAGGGGTTCGGTTCTTTTACCCAGCA
>JANNCH010000191.1:0-3084 GCA_031386315.1 Pseudobdellovibrionaceae bacterium | reverse complement strand
GCTGAGTGACGAGGATGACCAAAGTGCTCGAACACAAAAATACGTCACGGACTTTATGGATAGTATTAAAGTAAAATGGTTGGACGGCACTCGTTCATGGAGCATGAACTTTATCGGTGTGCTTTCAGATACTCCTCAGTGTCGTACTTATAACAACTATTCGGATCCAGGCTTGTTTTATATGGGCATCGCAGATGCGTCGAATGGTGCCAAAGAATCCATTTGTTCTGCGGACTATACGACGGCAGTTTCGAACATCCGCCGTCGTATCACGCAAATTTTGACTGATTACAGATTGGACAAACTGCCACTAGTCAGCTCTATTTCAGTCAGCGTAAACGGTCAGCCGGTCCCTCAGAATTCTGACAATGGCTGGAGCTATATTTCCGAAAAAAATATTGTTCGCTTCAATGGAAGTTACATTCCGGCGGCTGACGCTATTATTAAAATTGACTTTACGCCTGCAGAAGCAAATTAATGAGCTATGTCGCAGATCGATCAGTTTATGGGGGCCCTCAAGCGGGCTCTTAAATCCAGAAATATCCTGTATAAAGACCTTGCTAAAACTCTGGGCCTTAGTGAGTCCAGTATCAAACGTATTCTATCAAGCAAAAGCTTGAGCCTTGAGCGCCTCGAAGAAATTTGCAATGCCACAGACATCAGCTTTGCAGATATTTGTCGCTCTGCAAATTTTGAAGAGGGTGCCCACGCCTGGACTTTGAGTGATGACCAAGAGCGCTCATTAGCAGAGAACCCACGTCTATTACAATATTATATGCTGCTTTATGATGGTAAGACGCCCCAAAGAATTGAAAAAGAATACGAAATTGAAAATTCCGAAGCTAAAAGATTTTTGTTTCAGTTGGATCGATTGGATTTGATCGAACTTCACCCGCGTGACCGAATAAAAATCAAGCGCAAAGGCAGCCTGCGCTTTCGCAAAGAGGGCGCTGTCGGCAAGGCTCTATTTTCACAAACAAAAGCCCAGTACCTCAGTCATGACTTTCTTGGTGACAACGATTTTATCCGATTTTCACTATGGCATATGAGCCCTGCGGCCATTGCTAAGTTTCGCACGAAGCTCGAGCGTTTGACATTTGAAACTCAAGAAGAAGTTCGCTCTGAAAATGAACGAGATACTGCTCAGCAAGATATTGGTGTTTTGCTAGCATATCGACCATGGCAATATAGTTATATGGATGCCATTCGCAAAAAGAAAAAGTAGCCAGTCTTTCACCCAGCAATCGTCATTTGTTTTTTATTAAAACCGAAAAACCACAGTGTTCTTTTTGCTTCTTTCATTCGACTTGAACGGGATAATTAAATTTTTCAACTCTTCAGCGATGCAATTGCCGACTTCGGGGCTCAGAGTAGATTGTCCTTTGTTCATAGCTATTGAAATCACTTCGCTGCGCATGCCCACTTCGATATCCACATACACGACGCCATGCTGTTTTTCTTGGCCTGCTTTCGCGCGTAAGTAGCAGTCTTGTATTTCTTCATTCTTAGCAAGTTCGTCGTTGGTTTGCTTGTTCAACTTTTGAATTAATACGGGTTTGGGTCTTGGCAGAGTCTTGGTTTTTTTTGCAAACACAGGTGTGCAAAAAATAAAAACTGACATCAAAAAAAAAGATGAAATTTTTGAACCCATCTATTTAAAGTAAAAGGCCTGGACCGTTTACACAAGAAGCAAGGCAATTTAGGCTAGACCTCTGTCCTGTATCAAGCAAGAATCTTTATTGGCCGATAGGTTCGTATGAGTCAAAAATTCGACCCTGCATTGCATGCAAAGATCCGTCAGATGTTCCCTCTAGAAGTGGGTACCTCGCACGTCATCGAAATATTAACCACAGAGCCCTTGTCATACAAAGCTACTAAGTACACAGATCCAGATATTTTGTGCGAACATACTTTTGATCTTTCTATGAATGACACGCCTTACTTTCTGATTGATTCAATTGTCTATGACGAGCCTATATTTTTATACCGCGATGCTGGCGTGACTTTTGAGCAATCTTACAAAACGCAGAAAACTATTCGTTATAAAACACGGAATCCTATTGGTGAAGTAAATCTTGAAGACGTAAGAAAAGACCTTATACAGCTAGAGAATTTACTCAAAGCAAAGGCTTCTTAGTTGTTTTCTAATCTGTTCTTTTAGATGTTCTAATTGTTTGCTGTCTGGTACTTGGCGCTTTTGGATGTTAAGACTTTTGTGCTCATTATTTAAAATTTTAGCAATATATGCTTCAAGTTTGTGAAGGCCTGAGAGACCAGTTGCTTCCCAGTTTTCTGTGTATTTTTTATCGCAGATTTTTAATTTTACATCCTCTGAGCTGTTTCGTAGTGATGCGAATAGCTCCCAGTAGTCGCTACTTTTTAAAAACTCAAAGCTTAGTTCGGTCTTTTCATTGCGATGGCGATTGGCCTTGTTCAGCAACACATACAATTTAAAATACTCCGACACTAACTGTTGTCTTTCAATCATGGTGGCTCCTACGGCTGCTCTCTGCAAGAGGTGTGCGCACATATCAGTTAATGACGAAGCTTCCAATCGTCGGTATGTTCAGAATCCGGAATAAAAAAAGCCCCGCAGATGCAGGGCTTTTTTGAAAATTGAATTTCAGATGATAATTCTTAAAGCGATTAGCGACTAAGAAGTGCTTTCACATCTAATTTACCATTTGAAGTGACTTTGCCACTCAACGCTGGAATTGGTTTAGCAGTTGTTAGGATCGCTGCTTTCACTTCTTGCCATGTTTGGGTTGGGTGAGCAGACCAATAAAGAGCAGCGGCGCCTGCCACGTGCGGAGTCGCCATTGAAGTTCCATCCCAAGTGGCTTTGAATCCGAATTTATCAATGACGATATCCGAATAATTGTTAGTCACCATTGTTGAGAAAACTGCTACGCCTGGTGCGCCAATATCAACTGTGCGAACTCCCCAGTTAGAGAATGCGCCTAGTTTGTCTGTTTTATCAATGGCCGCAACGCTGATGATGATGTCGTGATCATAGCTTGCAGGAAACGATGGTGCTGCATCTTTATCGTTGTCGTAGCCCACACCTTTGTGGCCATTACCAGC
>JANNCH010000184.1:0-2947 GCA_031386315.1 Pseudobdellovibrionaceae bacterium | reverse complement strand
ATACCAAACGTGATCCGCATTGCCGGTCACAACGCGAGTCGTGGGCGGGTTGCAGGACGTAACGCAATCGCTTTGCAGACCAACCATAGCCTGCCAAGTATTGAGTTGATCGTAGCCGAGTCGGCTCTGTGCGAGTGTAGTGGCGCGTGCCGCAAAGCCGGAGCCTACGGGAAATGCGCCACCCTTTTTTACCATTCCTTCCCAGATGCCCGTCTTCCCTTCGATTTTGGAGAAGATGGCATCGAGATGGTGTTGCGCTTTTGAAAAGCTATTACTGATGTCCGTTGGACAAGTTACTGGATTAGCCATGTTGATATGTGGTTACTGAATGAGTTTTTTGTGAGTGTAGGTTAAGTTGAACCAGCGACCGCCCCGCGATGGGCAATCCGCTTGCTAGCTTTGCTCCTTGCGACTGGCCGGTGTCGCACTGCTACGGCCTATTTAGGAACTGCTTGGCAACTCGCTTCTCGGTAAAGAAGCAATTACGCTGTCCTTCGTTTAGGATGATTGTTTGGATGCGTCAACTATTTTCTCAAAATCTTTTCGCTTGCCATTTTTCACCGATATGCTTTTCTGTGCGTGTTCGCAGTTGCACGCGATGATTTGATTTCAATAATCTGTCACGTCCGAAGGGACACGACAAATGCTTGCCAGCCGAGGAACTGGAAGAGATTAACCCGCCGTGTGCAACCATTGAGCGGGTTTTTCTTTGCCTGCGTGCGGACTGAGTCGGGATGGGGTCAATAGCCGTCCGAAATGTGAATCGCTACAGGCGGCACACGACAACAACCGGATACGCTCAGGTCTTACACTGCTGACCATTGCGCCATGAGCACATGGCAGCTAGCCATCTGGTGAACCCATAAAAACGCGATGCCGGATGTGGCCGGAGTCGGGTGGTGGAGCAAATTGATTTTTGGACGGTCGGACATAAAAACAACGACCTAGAGTTATCACGGGTTCAGCGGGCAAGTGCCCGTGCTCCGTTGGGCTGTGTGCTGAATGTCTCAGTGCTGCCCATGCGACAAACATACGCCGACGACTCCTGACGGGATGCTTGTTTCAGCCACCTACTCTGCTCATCTCTCAACGGGAGGGCAGGGTGGGTTGTGCAACTGCACACCGCGCTCTCCCAGCCCTCTAGGATGTTGTCTCTAAACCCTGACCACAGGATTGAGGAATTCGGCAATCATCGCCTCATGTTCTGCCTTACTGCTGCCGGGATTTCCGGCCCCCGGCGTTGGGATCGCCATATTTTGGGATTTTATGAAATCGTCTCGATCTCCCAGCGTCTTTTTGAGCGCGGTCAATTCGTCTGAGAGCTTCTTCCGCTCTGTATCCACCTTGGTAAATTGATGCGCCAATGCTTGTGCGGATGCGAGCGCGGTGAGCATTTCCCGGGTGCTCATGCCGGTGCCGTCCTTGCCGATAGCGCGATCCAGCGCGTCGCTGGTATTCTTTCGCACTTCCGCGTTTTTGAAGAGTTCCGCGTGCGTAGTTTCCAACTCGCCGAAAACGGTATCACGCTCTGACTTCAATCCGGCGAAGTAATCGGCCTGCGCTTTTTCCTGCTGCGCTTTTGACTCCGCATCCATCTTGGCGCGGGTGCCGCGATGATCTGCCAGCGCCTTCGTGCGGCGTGCGTCGAGATTGATGGCTTCCGTGTGGGCGCGCAGGAAGCGGTCGCGTGCGAGCATCGGCATAGAGTCAGCCCACTCTTCAAATTGCGCTTTGTTCCAAGTGGAAATTGCCGCGTTGATTTCAGCGGGTTCGATTCCAAGCTCCTTCAGTTCTTCCACCATGATGCCAGCGGCTTCTTGGATGCCGGGCTGGAATTGCGCTTGAAAAGCTGGTGACTCATTCAAGTCAAGACGCGAGGCGCGTTCATCGGCTTCCTGTGCGCGCTTTTCTGCGGCTGTCAGTTTCTCCTCGTATTCCTTGGGCACCGGGTTCTTTTTGAACGTGTCATATTCCTCGCGCACCTTCGTTAATTCAGCCTCGCGATCTGCGGCCCGCTTCTCCGCTTCCTCCGCTTTCTTGCGAAGGTTGGCGAAGTTGATCTCCTTGTCGCCTTCCGGGTGTTTCTCCACGGGTGCGTCGGGCGGCGGTGTTGATTTGTCCGGCTTCTCCGCTTTCTTTTGCGCGGCTGGCGCGACGGTGGGCGAGAGGAAGTCGCCTACAAGCTCGTCCACTTGCTCCTTGGTCATTGGAGCGTCTGGCGTGGACGGCGTGGGTTCGACTTCGGCTGGAATGACGATTTCGGCTGGCGGTTCTTCGATGGTTGCGGTGCTCATGTGTTAGTTGGGTTTGTGGTTGGTTGCGGTTGGGTCTGCGTAGAGTTGCGTGGGTGCGGGCGCGGTTTCCTCGGACTTCACTTTTCCGATGGACTTCATGAATGCGAGGCACGCGATCCAGCCTTGGATTCTGCCTTCATTTCTGACGATGGAGGTTGGGTCGCCCACGATGCCGAGCGGCATATCTTCGCGGGCGCAATCGAGGATGCTGGCGTAGATGGGATTTTTGATAAGCTCCATCACGTTCGGGCTAAAGTTTGCGTGCAGTTCTTTCTTGGTCATTTCTTTTTGTTGGGTTTGGGTTTCTTGGCTTCCGCCTTTTTCTTGGCAGCGGCGTTCTCTTCAGTGGCTTTCAATTCTTGCGCGGCTTTTGCTTGGTTGATTGTCAGGTCTTGCGCGACTTGCGCCTGTTCGTGAAGAAGCTGCTGACGCTTTTGTTCGTCCTGTTGCTGCTTGGAAAGTGCGTGATCCATTTCTTTCATCTGCGTCCTCGCCTGCGTGGTGACAGCGAGGTTGCCGAGCTTGGCTTGATGCGCCCGATCTTTGAGTGCCATTTCCTGTTCCGCTTGCGCCTGCCGGATTTGCATATCCTGCTGCGCTTTCGCCATCTCAGGAGTCATTTGCGGCTGTGCTTGCGCGTCTGCGCTTTGAAC
>JANNCH010000183.1:0-1722 GCA_031386315.1 Pseudobdellovibrionaceae bacterium | reverse complement strand
GTATAGAGCAAACGCCATGCTCGGCACGCTGTAATGTATTGATTTTAATGCAGAGAAACTGTTAAAAACCTGAAACTACGCCTATTTACGGCATAAAAGTCTTAATTAAATCTCAATTTGAGACATATCTTTTAGACATATATGCGAGGGGCGAAGCCGCCCCCAGAATTAGACAGCCGTATCATCAAACTTAATAAGCACGGCTCCCGCTTCGACAGCGTCACCTTGCTTCACGCAAATTTCTTTGATTTTTACATCGCGAGAAGTGCGCATTTCATTTTCCATTTTCATGGCTTCCATAATCAGCAAAGGTTTATTGGCTTTCACCACATCACCTGGTTTAACGAAAATCTCGATGATTTTTCCTGGCATACCAGATTTCAAATCGGTATCACCACCAAAGCCACCACCTTTTTTCAGTGAAGCATGCAAAAGCATTTCATCATTGAAAATTTTGATCGTACGAAATGAATTTCGCGTGAACACAGTGTATTCGGTGTCTTTGCCGATAACGTCGATCAAGTAAGATTTTCCCTCGAAAAGAAAATTAAAATACTGCTCGGCGCGTTTATAATCATTTTTTGCAATGTCATGGTGAACCCATTCTTTGTCTTCTTGCTGCAAAGAAATTTTCCAGAACATTTTGTTCTCGGTGACATCCACTTTGTATTTAAGACCTTTGATTTCAGCTTCAAAATACATACTAAGTCCTCAATTGGAGTTTACGTCCAATACGTTTCCAGTTGGAAATAACATTGAGCTGTCGAACATCTTTTGATTTGCGATCATTGTAAGCCGTGATGGCGGCCGCGATCAAAAACACAGGATCTTCGATTTTTTTAAACAACTCAGGCTCTAAAACCTCGAAGTTTTTTTCAATGAACTGCGTGGTGTAAGAACCATTTAAAAAGGTTTCATGGGCCAATATTGTTTTATGTAAAACGATATTGGTTTTAATGCCGGTCAAAACAAACTCTGTAAGCGCTCGCTGCATTCTCTCAATGGCTTCGCCGCGAGTTTCACCCCAAGTGATTACTTTCGCAATCATGGGATCGT
The DNA here is from genome assembly GCA_031386315.1 of Pseudobdellovibrionaceae bacterium. Classification (GTDB taxonomy): domain Bacteria; phylum Bdellovibrionota; class Bdellovibrionia; order Bdellovibrionales; family Bdellovibrionaceae; genus JANNCH01. The sequence continues at coordinate 666 of JANNCH010000183.1, read as the reverse complement.
AGTAAATTGGAACTTCATAGCCAGGGTAGGCATATGAATCCACACGCAAGAAAGGCCCCTGTGGATGGCGACAAGCACGAATCACACCTGGGTGTGGTTTGTAGGTAACCGGGTCTTCAGCACAAATGCGGGCTTCAATGGCATGGCCCTTTTGTTTGATCTCTTCTTGTTTGAAGCTCAGCTTTTTGCCTGCAGCCACAAAGATTTGTTCTTTCACCAGATCGTAACCAGTCACAATTTCTGTAATAGGATGTTCCACTTGAAGACGAGTATTCATCTCCATGAAAAAGAATTCTTTGGTTTGATTATCAAAAATAAATTCAATTGTACCGGCACCGACATAGTTAATGAGCTTTGCTGCGCGCACAGCCGCATCGCCCATGCGCAAACGAACTTCGTTCGGCACAGAAGGGGACGGGGACTCTTCAATAATTTTTTGGTGACGACGTTGAACAGAGCATTCGCGCTCAAATAAATGAACAACGTTGCCATGGGTATCGCCGAAGACTTGAATCTCGATGTGTTTTGGATCGCTGACAAATTTTTCTATATAAACTGTGGGATTTGCAAAATAATTTTGTCCCTCTGAGCGGCAAGCGCGAAAAGCACTTTCAACTTCATCTTCTTTGCGAACAAAGCGCATCCCTTTTCCGCCACCACCGGCCG
>JANNCH010000161.1:0-14898 GCA_031386315.1 Pseudobdellovibrionaceae bacterium | reverse complement strand
TCCACAGGTCAAAGTGGCCGCCATAGTGCTAGAAGGAAACAATTTCACAAAAGATTATGTTGTCCTGAAGGAACTTGAATTTGAGCGCGGCGATACTGTGACACCTGCCAAAATGGATGAATCCATTGCGCGCCTACAGCGCACTGGGTTTTTCTCAACTGTTGAAATCAGAACTCTTGAAGAAAAAACAAATGTTGCAAATCGTACGGTAATTGTACGCCTCACCGAACGTGACCCAGGTATCCTTACGCTGGGGGCAGGCGCAACAAGTGAGCGTATTTTCACTTTGCGAGGCTATGCAGGGCTCGCCTATCGTAATTGGCGCGGAACAGGCCGCGGAATATCTTTACGTGTCGAGGGGAATTATAATATCGCTCAGGTAAAATATCTTGAGTCAAAAATTATTCTTGGCTATTTAGAGCCCTATCTTTTTGATACTCGCGTGCGGGGTCGTATTAATCTTTCCAGATCAAAAGCAGTGACGGATTATGATTTACGCCAAATCACCGAGGTCAACCAAATCACTTACTCTATAGAAAAAGATTTTACTTCTCATATTTTAGGGATCTATGAAATCTATGGACTCGCAACCATCAAGCAAACAGGCATCGATGCTACTTATATTTTACCTTCGACTAATTTAGACATTGTGACTACGGGACCAAGTATCGATTTGGACTTCCGCGACAGCCCGTTCAATCCGACATCAGGCACATTTACGCGATTGAGTGCAGAGTATTCATCACCTCACTTTCCGGCAGATAGTTTAGGCAGTACACGCACAGTGAACTATGTACGAGCAACCGCCAGCTTCACTCACTATTTAAAACTTTCTGATAGTTCGGTGGTTTTTGCCAACAACTTGCAAGGTGGATACCTTGAAAACCTCAGCACAGAGCCCGACGGCGGTGTCCCCTACGACATCAAAGGCTTTATCCTTGGGGGCCGCTCTACGGTGCGCGGTTTTGAATCTGGCACGTCGGATGTTTTTCCAAATAAAACAGATTTAGGCAGTGAACAGTACAAACTTACCACCAGTGCACGTATGTTTTTGTTCAAATCAGAATTACGTTTTCCTATTTATGGAAACTTTGCGGGCGCTACGTTCTATGACGGCGGCTACGTATCCATAGAAAATTTAACTTTAGTCGATAAATATCGTGACTCGGTGGGCTTAGGCTTGCGTTACAATACCCCAGTGGGACCATTGAATCTAGAGTGGGCCTGGAAGCTAGATCGCAAAGATGGCGAAGCCGAAAATCGTTTTCACCTTTCAATCGGGACTTTCTAGCTGCACTTGTCGCATATTTTAGCAAATGCTCTTTTAAAGAAAGAACTGACAATGAAAAAAGAAATCGCAACTTTAGCTGGTGGCTGCTTTTGGGGAATGGAAGATTTGATTCGCAAACTTCCGGGCGTTTTAAATACGGATGTTGGATACACTGGCGGCAATACAGACAAGCCAGTATATGAAACTGTCAAAACAGGTCGCACCGGTCACGCTGAAACACTGCAAGTCGAATTCGATGCGGACACTTTGAGCTTTGAAAATTTATTGCTTTATTTTTATAAAATTCATGACCCCACAACCGAAGATAAACAGGGCAACGATATTGGATCCCAGTACCGCTCGGCCATTTTTTACCACAACGAAGAACAAAAATCTGTAGCCGAAACTGTTATCGCACGGGTCAACAAATCTGGTGCCTGGAAGCGCCCGGTGGCGACCGAAGTAGAGTCTACTTCTGAATTTTTCAGAGCTGAAGTTTACCATCAAGATTATTTAGAAAAGAATCCGAATGGCTACACCTGTCACTTCGAGCGGAAGATTAATTTTTAATGCTATCAAAAAAATCTACGGAGCATTCCCCACAAGACCTGAGATGTCTTCGCAATGGGGTTCGCCCCGCTGCGCCCGTCTTTATCATTCAAAATCAAAAATATTGAATTTTCACGAATACACAAAGGATTATCTGACTTTGGAATCGCAAAACAATCTGTCAGGTATTTTTTGATATTTCTGCGCAAAGCTTTTGCAACCTCACTACCCTTACACGTCAAACACCAAACCATAATTGAGGAATCATGTTTCCATCATTGAGTGAAATGGTTTTTACTTTTCATTATCCAAAGGGCGATTTCCAATACGAACGAGTGTCAGTTCGCAGCGCGTCCCCAAACGAATCGATGGGCCCCAATAGCCTGTACCTTCATTGACATAAAGATTGAGCAAATTCTTGTCTTTGCGTACTTGAAAGTGTCCGCGATCATATTTTTGAAATAAGCCCACGATCAAATTCCAAGGGAAAAACTGCCCACCATGCGTGTGTCCAGAAAATTGCATATGAATAGAATGATCGACCGCCACATCCGCTAACAAGGGCTGATGCGAAAGCAAAATTCGGTACTGATTGGATTTATAGCCTTCGCTTAGTTTTTTAAAATCCACAAGTTCGTCTGCGAAGTGCCCACCCGCAGGATCCGGAATGCCACAAATTAAAAGCTCATCATCATTTTTTTGAATGGCAAAGGATTCATTGATCAAAGAACAAATGCCAAAGGATTTCAAACGATCAAAAGCTCCACGCATTCCCCAGTAGTATTCATGATTACCGGGCACATAATAGACCCCGTGTGTAGCCGTCATATGCCTTAACTTTTCTACCGTTGTAGAATGTTTGATCAAGTTTCCGTCTACAATGTCACCGGTCAACACAACAATATCCGCATTCAAAGTTTTAAGTTTTTTCAGCACACGATCAACAAATCCCGTCAACAAGTGATCGCTGATATGCAAGTCACTGATATGAGCAATTTTTAATCCATGAAAACTTTCTGGAATACGTTCGTCAATAATTTGCGTTCGAACAACCGTAGGTCCCGTACGAACAATAAGATGTGCCAAAAAACTGAGCAATACAGGCCACAGAAACAACGCCCAAAAACCTTTTTCGGTGTAAAAAACCGAAACATCCCAATTCAAAATGCTTTCAAGTGTAAATGATAACAAATCACGAATTATGACTGTGACTAAAAGAAAGTTTAAATAAGCAATACTTGCATGGGCAAAGTGTAAAATATTTTTTTTAAGCCACCCACCATCTTCACTGCCGCCACTTTCGCTCCAAAAGTAAAAAGGCAAAGAAATGATCGCCAAAATGCCGACAAAAACAAAAGTAATCACAGGGTACTTTACAAAGTTAGAGACTGTCGGAAAAAGTGATATCTGATGGTAAAAATAATAAAAGAATGCCGAAAGGATGCTTAAGAATATGATACGAAAAATGTTCACCTGTTTGCGCATTAAAGCTCCAATACATTGGTTTATGCCACATAACTGCCGAAAAGGCAGCTTTTCACTGCGCATCAATGCGCCCACGCATTGACCCTTTTTTAGAGGCACGATAGCTTTGACTACTTTGAGCAAATTATACCAGACCTCGTTTGAAAGGAATTTCATGAGAAAGCACTCACTACGTGTTTATCCCTCTAAAGAAAAACTCGATCGCAAAGATCAATTAGCTTGGAAACTTGCTGAAATCGCCTCTGACGGCGCCCCCATTAAAGCCGACGTTCTAGATATGATTATCAATCGTATCATCGACAATGCCTCTGTTGCTATTGCAGCTGCCAATCGTCGCCCCGTAGCCTCGGCCCGAGCCATGGCTTTAGCACATCCACGCGCTGGTGGCGCTACCGTATTTGGTATGCCGAACGATCAAAAATTTTCGTGCGAATGGGCGGCTTGGGCAAACGGAACAGCCGTTCGCGAGCTCGACTTTCACGATACTTTTTTAGCAGCCGATTATTCGCACCCTGGCGACAATATCCCACCTATATTGGCCGTTGCTCAACAAACTGGAAAATCAGGCAAAGAGCTACTTAAGGGCCTTGTGACTGGATACGAAATCCACGTAAATCTAGTGAAAGCGATTTGTTTGCACGAATTCAAAAAAGATCATATCGCCCACCTTTGCCCTGCTCAAGCGGCTGGTATTGGGACACTTTTGTCATTGCCAACTGAAACAATTTTTCAAGCGATCCAGCAAGCCGTGCACGTTTCTTTCACTACTCGTCAGTCACGCAAGGGTGAAATTTCATCTTGGAAGGCCTATGCCCCCGCTCATGCTGGTAAATTAGCTGTTGAAGCTGTTGACCGTGTTATGCGTGGTGAAGGTGCTCCGTCACCGATTTATGAAGGTGAAGATTCTGTGATTGCTTATATGCTTTCTGGTAAAAATGGAAAATACGAAGTTCCAATTCCAGAAGTGGGCGAAGAAAAGCGCGCCATTCTTGAAACCTACACCAAAGAACACTCTGCCGAATACCAATCACAGGCATTGATCGATCTAGCACGCAAGATGAAGCAAAAAATCACGAACTTTGATGATATTTCAAGTGTTGTTATTCACACGTCTCATCACACTCACTATGTCATCGGTACTGGGGCAAACGATCCGCAAAAAATGGACCCAAATGCATCTCGCGAAACTCTTGATCACTCGATCATGTATATCTTTGCAGTGGCCCTACAAGACGGCAATTGGCACCATGTGAACTCTTATGCTCCAGAGCGTGCGAAGCGCGTCGACACAGTTGCATTGTGGAACAAAATCACCACGATTGAAGATACTGACTGGACAAAATGGTATCACGAGCAAGATTCAGATCAAAAGCGCTTCGGCGGACGCGTCGAGATCACTTTCAAAAATGGCGAAAAATTAGTGGATGAGCTGGGTGTTGCGGATGCCCATCCCGCAGGCGCTCGTCCCTTCAAGCGTGCCAACTATATTCAAAAATTTGACACGTTGACGGATGGGATTATCACAAAAGATGAACGCAATCGTTTCATCACATTGTGTGAAAATTTATCAGACCTGACAGCTGAACAAATTCAGCAACTCAATGTACAGATTCCGATCGAAAAATTGATCAATAACAAACGTGACACCAAAGGTATCTTCTAATGCTATTTCCAGAAATTACCCCCGCTGAAAAACGTAAAAATTTTAGAGCTGCCCTTCAATCTGGAAAGCTTCTGCGCTTTCCGGGTTCATGGTCACCACTCGTGAGCATGGAAATCGAAAAGCAAGGCTTTGAGGGTGTGTATATTTCTGGTTCTGTATTATCAAACGATCTTGGGTATCCCGACATCGGCCTAACTACTTTATCTGAAGTAGCCAGTCGGGGTCGCCAGATTGCACGCACGACAAAATTACCGACGATCATCGATATCGACACAGGCTTTGGCGAACCTATGAGTGCCACACGCAGTGTTCAAGAGATGATCGAAATGGGCTTAGCTGGTTGCCACATCGAAGACCAAGTGAATCCAAAACGCTGCGGACACCTAGATGGCAAAGCCATCGTTTCGCGCGACGATATGGTTCGCAAAGTCACGGGCGCCGCTCGTGGTAAAAACTTAGATCCTAATTTTCTTTTAATTGCACGCACGGATTCTCGAGCAACGGAAGGGCTTGAAGCCTCGATCGAACGCTCGAAAGCCTACATTGATGCAGGGGCTGATTGTATTTTTATTGAAGCCCTCGAAAATGAAAAAGAGTTCGAAAGCTTTCGCAAAGCGATCAATGTTCCATTGCTTGCAAACATGACTGAATTTGGCAAAAGCAAATTGCTCACGACCGAGCAACTTTCAAACCTTGGATATAATATCGTTATTTACCCTGTGACTACTTTTCGTCTGGCGATGAAGGCCACTATTGATGGTCTAGCTTCGATTAAGGCCCAGGGAACACAGGAACCCATTTTGGATAAAATGCAGCACCGTAAGGATTTGTACGCACTCACTCGATACGACGAGTACAATAGTTTTGATCAAAACATTTTCAATTTTAAATTGAAGTAGACGGTCATTACAGCTGCTCTCTGCTTACTTCGCAAATGTGGCCGTCCTGAGCAGCCTTTCTGAAGGCCATCGTGTCCTTCAGACCTCTATACATCCTTAAAGCATTCCCCAGATATTAAAGACTCCTGATAGTACTCTATCAGGAGTGCCGTTTGAGCCACTAAATATATATTAAACCACAGCTTAATCTCGAAAACGGAGTGCCCTGCTCCCAGCACACCACACCGAAGGTCGAGTCTTGCATACTAGCCTTTTAAAAAACTGTTCCGAGTATTATTCTATTACTAGTTGTTTACATTGTTCTGGACTCTAATTTATATCAAAACGAGCCGAATATACTAGTATGGATAAAATATTTTCGATCATAGCTTTGAGTTGTATCCTTTCTATCGTCTACCAAACTAGAGTATTGCCTTATAATGGCAGCTTTTTAGGGTTTGTGATGACAGCAGTTATGGGATTTTTTGCTCTCGTGTTATCTTACAAACTGCTTAAAATTGCATTTATCCGATTATCAAAACTTGCGATTCAAGCTAAAAAAGTAATCCAAACGATCCCACAGCGTTTGAATGCTCAGCGCACTGCCATGATATTTCTTTTACAAAAAAACACTCGTCTACAACTAGAAATCGAATCTTTAAAAGCCGATTTAAATGAATCCACGAATGAACTAAAAACACTGGTTAACAACTGGTCCCCGAACGTCACAAAATCAGGTCCAAAAGCCATCAGCACCCTTTCAATCAAACCCGTATCCCAAGATCTTCATGAATACGAATTCATCGAAAATGCAGTCAAAAATTCAAACGTACAAAATAAATCCCAAGAAGCCGAAGAACAAACATCTTTCGACCTATAATTCATAATTCAACTCATTGAATCCGACTTCTTAAATTCTATTTCCTGTTGTTAAAGCGCGCACCACCAGATCAAGCGCGCCTGAAAAGCGCCCATATGTAAGGCGAAGAATGCAAAAATTCACGCAGGCGTACGCATGTACGTCGGAGTGAATTTTTACGTTCTCCAACGCAGTCAGATGGGCGCTTTTCAGGCGCGCGCTTAGAAGTAGGTTGTGCCGAAGGATATATATATCGTCGAACCCTTATAACTGACGTTATCTTCTGCTCCGCTGCTCACGCCGTTGCGCACGACGTATTCAGCCGAAATCACTAAGTTTTGAGTGAGGGGGTAATCATAACCGATTCCTGCAGCAACTTCATAAACCAGGGCACTGAAGCGCAACTTGGGTTCTGATCGATTCAAATTGAAATTGACAGGCGTAAGACCTGCATAAAGAAAAACTCCAGGAACAGACTTGGTAATAACGAGGCCGTCTTCAGACATTGAATAGCTGGTTGATATGCCTGACATATAATAATAGCCACTAAGACCAATTCCTGTTATCGGAGTCAGACCGAAGCTTCCACCTAATTCCTGAAGGTAGTGGACTCCTAAACGTGAAGAAAAGGTTGGGACAGCCCATAAAACACTGGGCTGCAAGGTCACCATTGGGGCCAATGAGGCATTCACCACAGTGGGTCCACCATTCACTGCCAGACTAGAAGTCCCTACTTTAAAACGAATCATCGGGGCATCAGCCCACGCAAAGCTTGCGCCCAGTATAATCATTGCAATTATGGCTGCAAAAAAAGAATAGATTGTTTTAAGTTTCGACTTTTTATTCATTTAGAAACCATGCTACACTTTTGATATTGAAAAATCATCATATTCGATTCTTTTTTTTGCTTTTCACATCTTTAGCTTGGACACCGAGCCTACGAGCCGCACTGGTCTCTACCGTGGATGTCAATGTTGGTCTTAGCTCGCTGAACGTAAAAGCCGAGAACTATTCCAAGACTCTTGCTAGTACATCTGCAATGGAAATCAATTATGTTTTGAAGCATGCTGTTGCCTCGGCAGCCTACGTTATTAGCTTCACAGAAATGTTTCGTGGCAATGGCAAAGATCTACCCTATTCATTACTATCATTCGGAGCTCGTTACTACACTTCGGGATTTAATGGCTCGAGACTTCTTTTAGACCAAGGAGTTTCGGCAAAGGTATGGCGCGCCACACCTTTTATAGGCCTGCATGTGGGAATGGCCAATGTTTCAATTGATGATTTCAATGCTAGTATCATTGATATTTCACCACGCATGGGGGTAGAACTCCCCGTCACAGCAAGCCTTTTAGGCCAAGCACAATTAGTATTGCAGTCAGGTAGCGCAGCCGGATCAGGCTCTCAATCCACTATTAGCTACACCGGAATATCGGCTTATTTAGGAATAGTAATCGTCGATTTCTAGGTTCCACTGGGCTCGGTACATTTGAAGCTACGCACTTCAACATCATTTTTTTTCTGTAAAAATATCCAACCCTCTTGAGGATTCTTTTCGAGCGTCAAAAGAAATGGAATTTGAGATCTGTAGAAAGTCCAATCAAGATTGGGGAAATCAAATCGCGCGCCCTCACGTACTAACGAAAGCTTTAGAGGAGCCAAAAATATCTCGATCTTTCGAGTAGAAGTGATTTTTCATCATAGTTCACATACTGAGCCGTCGACAGATTGTTCTTCAAAAGATTAACACCTATTTGATCCAGCTTTGAAAGTTCAACCTTAGGGCCCAGGCTATCATTCAGTGAATAGTTGTGCGTTTCAACTGCACTTCGCGAATCGTTGATGAGCAATAAATTGTTTTTAGAAAATCGTACATAGGACTTCACCTTGGTTGCCGACTGATCGCAAGTTGAAGAAACAAAACCTAAACTTGCTTGCACACGAAAAATTTGTTCGGGCTCGCGACTTATGCCTGTTGAAGGCAGTGACGACTGTGGCGGCATTGTCCAAACACCTAACATTGAGCTTTCGCGGTCAAAATACATAATACGTTGCCCGTTAATAGCGTAAGCAGCGGGATCTGGACGCAAAGTTTTACCGCACAGCTGAAGCGGACGTGCTAACTGCGACTTTTGGTTGCTTACATAGGCCGGAAAGACTAAATCTTTACCATCCACTTTTGATTCCAATAGAAAAACATTATTCTGCATGAGAAAAGGTTTATTTTTGGAAAATTCAATTCTTTCAGCATTGGTGTCCGAGAGCAAACCGTTTTCAGACGAAAATGGAAACTTCAAAACTTTTTCTGTCAGCGAATCAAACACCCATAAGCTTTGGCTTTCTATCGAAAGCAATCTTTTACCACTGAGCAACTGATCAGTTCCCGTGAACTCACACAGTTCACCAGCAGAATTTTGATCGCCTCGATAAAGAAGAAATTCCACACCTAGCCAAGCCAAGCCTATAAAGACAGCTAAACTAAAAAAAATGCTGGAGGCTTTGAGTTTACTCATGATTTTGTGCTTATTCCCAGATGTGTGAAGCTCAAAAGTGACATCCGAAGATGCCACTTTTGAGTTTTATTGTTCTAATTTCTGTTTAGCTTCTTTCGAAGTCTCTTGCGCTCGTTTTTCAATTTCTTGAATTTTCTTTTCCATATCCGCAGCTTTCTTCGTCATTTTTTCAATCTCGTTTGCACGTTTTTGCTCTTCTTTAGCGCGTGCTAACTTTTCAGCGGCTTCTTTCATTTTTAAATTCAGAGCTTCTAATTTTTCTTGAACTGTCCTAGCTTGTTCGACTTTTTCTGGATCAATAGCCGATGGCGCACGTTCTGTGATTTCCACACCGTTTGTCTGAAGTGCTGTTTTTAAATTCGATTTTTTCGGATCTACTTTCAAACTGATAACAACACGTCTGTCTGCTGATTTCTCGTGGGGAATAACTTCACTCTTTTCGTTTTTCTTTTCAGCGGCTGGTCGGCTTGCCCCATAACCAGTGGCTTTTAAAACTGCCGATGGCATTTTTAAACTTTCAAATATTCGCACCACAGAAGAAGCGCGTGCCGTCGACAACTCCCAATTTGATGGAAACTGTGCAGTTGCAATAGCATCGGCGTCAGTATGCCCTTCGACCTCAACAAGCTCTAGTTTTTGATCTTTGACTGAGTTGTAAATTTTTGCGATTACTTCAGCTGCATGATCTGATAGCTGTGACGAGCCTGAAGCAAACAGCATATCAGATCCAATAGTCAGGACCAGAGTATTGCCTTCCAATTTTATATTGTATTCGCCGCCTTGACCAAGTTCTTTGCTCAAGGTCGCATCAATATCTTTGCTCAGCTTCAGTGGTCCCTCGGGGGCACCCGGGTTATCAACCTGTTTGCCACCGAAATATTTAGCAACATCTTTGCTGACAACAATGAACTTTTCTTGATCCACTCTTGAAAATGAGTACATTAAAACGAAGAAACCAAAAAGCAAGGTCATCATATCGGCGTATGAAACTAGCCAATTAGATTCATCATGCACAACTGCAAGTGGTATATGTTCTTCAGTATATTTACGAGCCCTGCGTGGCGCAGGACTGTTATTATCAGGCTGCACGAGCCCCTCCGTTAGCAGCTTTCGGCGCCACATCATCAGTCATATTTCTTTGTGACGGCGGCAAGAAAGACTGCAAGTATTCAGCAATAAATGTAGGATGGCGTTTTTCAACGATCATCAATACACCTTCTTTAATAATGGCACGAACAGTTCTATCGTTAGATGCCACCGCTGCTAATTTTTCTGCAATTGGCAATAGGACTAAATTGGCACATAACAAACCATAGAATGTAGCAACCAGAGCCGTGGCCATGGCTGGTCCGATACGGTCCTGTGCTCCGGGTTCACCCAAGGTTTGCAACAATGAAATCATACCTAAAGTTGCACCTAAAAGGCCGAACGCAGGCGGAAAACGAGCAATCGTATGCCAAACTTTATTTTCATCTTCATCGCGCTTAGACTTGCCGCGCATGGCATTGCTTAAAATGTCATTTACTTCATCAACCTGAAATCCGTATCCTGAAACCAACTGAACTGCATCTTTCAAGAATGGATGTGCATTTACAGGCAATGAAGCCGTCAAACCTTTTGGATTTGTACGATACACTTCAGATAAATCTACGATTTGTTTAATTGTACCTTGATAATCTTCACGCTCACCGCCAAACATTTTTCGGACAAGAACCTTCATCGCACCAAATAAACTTTTAAAGTTGAAGCTCAAAAGTGCTACTGTAATTGTACCACCGACAACAATCATTATGCCGTGTACATCCGCAAATACCTTGGGATTTTTCGCAGCATCCAAGATAGAGAAAACAGTAATTCCAACAGCTGCTAATATTCCTAGTAAACCTGATTTATTCATACTCTGTTCCCCACTACCTAATTTGTCTTCTTGTTACGTTTATTAATTTCAATAGTTGATGCCGGATATCTGAGGGCCGCCGGATCTTCTTGCATTGGTTCCATATTTAACATTTTATAAACTGTGTTCAAATATTTGAAGACAGACTTATTATATGGATCTAACTTAAGAGTTTGTTCCCAGGCTATTTTCGCCGCTGCATAATCTTTTTTCAAATAATTGATAGAACCCTTAACCATCCATGCGTTGGCCGAAAACTCGTCCAATGCAATAGCTTTGTTGATGCTAGACAAAGCTAGATCATGCTTGCCTTGAGAAATTTTTTGCTGTGCTTGAAAAACCAAAGAAGTGACATTTTCACGACGATCACGTTCAGCAGCAGGTTGCCCACCCGCCATACGTGGTGAAAACAAGGCATCTTTATAAAACGCAGAGGTATTTTCTAAAAGCGCAATACGAAGCTTCATATCAGCCATTTCTTTTTCGAAATCCTTTGGCTGATCTTCTTTTTTAGGACTGCCCGGCTGCGGCTTGTCTTTGTTCTCATCGGCCTTCGCCACATTCGTGGGGCCACCTTCGCCAGCAATCAAGGGCTCTAGCGTCGCTGCAACAGCCAAGCTTTCACCTTCATTTACTTTCACCATGATTTCTTTAGGCTTGTAATTTTCTTTTTCGAGAACCATAAAAAAGACGTCGCCAAGCTTCTGATCTTCTTTGATCGAAGTCGGAGTACTGCCAATGAGTTTTTTCTCGTTGGTTTTAAAGTCTTTGATATAGAGTTTCGCGTCTGCAGGGTAAGATTTAATGACATACTTACCGCCGCAAGCCGTTAATAATCCAGTCACCATCAATAGAGATATCAAAAATATGTTTTTCATCGTCTACTTAATCGGCACAATGTGGATTAATTTGAGTCGAGTTTCGTGAATAATATGAAAAAACTTTCGATAGCCAGACTAGAGAATAGTCTGATTACTGCGGGCAGCTCAAGACCACGACTTCTTTCTTTTCTCGCACACTCACATCTGTGAATGAGCACTTGTCATTAACGTGTATAGAATAGACCCCCGCCTTCAAGACGAAGGGCGAGCCCGACAACGTATAGTCGATAAGTTTATTTTCACCATTGTACACGTACACACCTTGAACACCTTGGGCATCCACACGTGTTACCCCGACACCGTAAACATCAAAATTTTGCTTACTGTTAGGGTAAACATAGTAGTTTGGATCTAAAAGTTCATAGAATGGCTCGCGAAAAATACGTAACTTCCACTTGCCGGTAGGCACGACCATAGGCTCATCACTCTTGCCTTTGATCATAACCTTGTTGTTTTTGTCCAAAATCTGAACTCTCAGGTGACTATCAAAAAAATTGACGGTCACTTCCCCCTCGCCCTCGACTCTCAGAACAACCTTTCGTCCAGGTGGCACTTTGAATTTAGAAAACTTATATGGTGGCTTAAACATAACAACGGCTTCGTACTCGCCCACAGGCACAGTTTGTTCGGATTTAGCATAAAAAATGCGTTCTAACTTCTTTTTTCCATCTTCAAAACGATAAAGATAGACCGGCGAATCAGGGTTAGGACTGATCACTTTCAAATTTTGATTTTTATTAATTTTTGATGAGACCTGAGTGACCGCGTCTGAAAAACTTTCAGCGTCGTTTGCCATATGTATATCGTCACCTAAGCAAGACATTTTCTGAAGGGCATCTGAATTACCTTGAAATCCCAAAGCAATCACGTAAAAAGTTATATCTAATTTATCTTTTTTAATTTTTTCAGCCGTTTTGCATGGATCACCACCACAGGTATCTTCACCGTCAGTGACAATCACAATCTTCTTTTCGCCCGACATATTTTTGATCTCGTCAACGGTCAACATCATACTGGCATGCATGGGGGTCATCCCCAAGGGGGCCATGGTTTCAAGGGATTTTTCTAATTTAGAGAGCGAATGATCCGTATAGGGCGTAATCATTTGAATATCGTCACACTTACCTTTTACGCGAGCCCCATAAACACGAACGCCTACCTTATTACGAAGCTTCCATTGCTGCCCCACAAACTCTTTCATCATTTTTTTCAAAAAGAACATTTTCGTTTTATTTTTTTCAAGCATTTGCCCCATGGAGCCCGAGCTATCTAGTACCAATCCAATATTGATAGGTTCATCTGCAGGACGTGAAATTTCTTCGACTACTTTTGCACGCGGATCAGCTTCAATTTTATCAATATCTTCGATTGCGGCTTTGTTAGCTTCAAAATCTTTGTCACTGACATTGATCACTGGAGCCGCCAGCAAGTAATTGCAAAAAAATTGAAAGCTAAGAATTAAAAATATTTTTTTCATTTACTTTGTACATCCTAATTCTTTGGTTTAAAGATCCGGCCCACAACATCGTCGAAACGAACACCCAGACTGATCAATAAACCACTTTCATTTTCACCATAATTGCCATCTTGTGGAATAGCATAATTATTCGCTTCGCTTCTAGTGGGTCCCGAAAACGAAACTGTATTAGATCGTTGGTAATATTCAAAACTAAGAGTATAGCGATGAACCCAAGGCATCCATGGAAAGTAGCCCGTGCCAGAGGCAATGATTTTTAATTCGTTGGCCGAGGCTTTACTGCTAGTTCCGCGCTGAATAAGTTCGCCATCCGAAACAGTGCCTAAAAGGCCCATCGAATATTGCATTCTCAAAAATGTGAATTCAAATTTTGCTTGTTTATCTATCAAAATCAAATCACCTGGTTCCCAATCAAGAGCTGCACCTAAGTAGTTCATTTTTACGGTCGAAGAAATAACATATTCGTCTGGGTTATCTGTAGCAAAACTATCCGTGGCAGCTTTAAAAGAAAAAATACCACGTAAATTATAATACTTTTTAGTTCGGTACATAAATTTGAATGAATCATGTTTTACAGTCGCATCTACGGCGTCCCGACTGTAACTGCGAACAGGTACAACCGTCGACGTACTTTCAAAACCAATCCCGTAATGCGGAACAAAATCAAAAAACCATTCGAAATTGTATCCAGTTCGTTTGATTTTTCCCATGTTTTTAAATGAGTTCGCTTGATTCGAAGAATTAGAAACCAACTTACCATCATCCATTAAATACTGAAACCAAATATAACCCGGTGGTAGTTCTTCAATATCAGCTAGTGTTGGGATCGTGTCTTCCTGGTGCGCCTTTAGGTTTACCTCTGTAAAAACTTTGGGTGCACCTAAAAATACAGCCACATCTGTTTTCAGTGGTTGTTTTTTGAGCTTTTCCATATCTATTTCGACGGCCGCACTTTGCCCCTTCACACGAACAACTTTTCCGTTAGCGATTGTTTCGTAATCATCGTCATCAGGATTTAAACGAACAAGTAAAATGTTTTGACCTAGAGTCAAGCCACCGGCGCCACTGACCATCACATGACGATTAGCAATAGCCGTGATCTTCATCGCACCTGTTTTAATTTTATCAAGTCCCTGGCAAAACGCATTTTGTGAAAAAACGAGTGCAAAGAACAAAGCCGAAAAACATTTCAACATATTGAAATGTTACGCGTTATAAGCTATTCTTTGCAATGAAGAGAAGCAGCTCTGGCGCTTCCTAAACTAAAGACCAACAGGACCCCGATTTGGGGCCCTGTTCAGATATTTTAACTAATTCTTATCGAAGATAGAACACTCGACCCGTGGATTTAGAAATGCCTAGCAGCATGCCACTTGATAGGCTGATGATTTCATCCAACGAATCAGAAGCATTGTTCACTTTGAAC
>JANNCH010000137.1:0-2098 GCA_031386315.1 Pseudobdellovibrionaceae bacterium | reverse complement strand
ATTTATTTTGTAGCTGCAGGTGCTACAGCATTGGTTTCACCATCGATGGTGATAGTGATCTCGTTACCAACGGCTACGCCGCCTTTATCTAAGTTTTTATTCCAAGAAAGTCCAAAATCTTTGCGGTCAATTTTGGTTGTTGCAGAGAAAGCGACTTTTTTAGTTCCCATGAAATCAGCCTCGCCGCCGTTCGTGAAATCCAAAGTTACTTTTTTAGTTTTATCTTTGATCGTTAAATCGCCGACTGCTTTTCCTTTTTTACCATCAAAAGTGACTTTGTCAGATTTGAAAGTCACTTTTGGGAATTTCTCTACGTCAAAGAAATCAGCGCCGCGCAAATGTTTGTCACGATCTGGTTCGTTTGTATTGATCGATGCTGCTTCGATCGTTACGTTGATGTCTTTGATTTGTTTTTTAGCAGAATCATAATCCAAAGTTCCTGAGACTTTATCAAAACGTCCTTTGACATTAGAAATCATCAAATGTTTTACAGAAAATCCTGTTTCCATGTGGGCTGTATCCAATGCATACGGGGCCGCCTGTGCAATACCTGATGTTAAAAGCAAACTGACTAACAATGTTTTCATATATACGTTCCCCCTGTGAACAACCAAGTATCATACAAAAACAAAACCATATTCAAGTCATGATTCAAAAGAACCCGACTTTACACACCAAGTAATATTGTATAACCTAAACCCGTACCAAACTTGCAGACTTTCATCAGTTATTGAACAGGCATGGATGCTTTTATGAATCTACAGGAGTTATCAATTGAGTTCTAAAAAAGAAAAAACAATTGGTCTAGTTTTGTCTGGTGGCGGTGCGCGTGGCGCCTATCAAGTTGGTGTACTTTCCGCAATTGCCGAGATCACTCAAGATCTAAAAATGCAGAATCCCTTTAAAATTTATACCGGAGTGAGCGCAGGCGCTATCAACGCTGCATTTCTAGCTTCGGGCGCCGACGACTTTGCCCAAACAACAAAGCGCCTAGTGGATCTTTGGAGTCAAATCAACAGTGATCAGGTTTTTTATACAGATCCCATTTCTTTGGGTAAAAATGGGATCAAATGGCTAGAGGATATTTCTTTCGGTGGTTTTTTCTCAGAAACATCAAAAATTGGCAAATCCCTATTAGATACAAAGCCCCTGCGTGCGCTGATTAATAACAATATGCAGTTTGAAAATATTCAGCAAAATATTGATAGCGGAAAACTACGCGGAGTCGCTGTCACAGCCATGGATTATCAAACTACATCTGGAATCACTTTTATTCAAAGCAACGATGATGTAAAAATGTGGGATAAAGGCCGCCGAAAATCCGAACAAACAAAACTGAAGGCTGATCACGTGATGGCCTCTTCTGCAATCCCGATGTTGTTTCCAGCTGCGTCCGTGGGCTCTAGCTATTTTGGCGATGGCTGTATTCGGAATCAATCCCCCTGTGGGCCTGCCATTTATATGGGTGCTGAAAAGTTAGTCGTCATTGGCGTTCGGATGGAAGCTCATCTACAAACCGCCCCCGTGACATCCCATGCATTCAAACCACCGAGTGTTGCAAAAGTGATGAACGTCTTGCTCAACGCAGTTATGTTGGATGGAATTGAAATTGATTTGGAACGCCTTGATCATATCAATAAATTCATTGATAAGTTTTCTACCCTCGAAAGTAGTAAGTTTACTATGCGCAAGGTTGATTATACATGGATTTCACCAACAGAAGATATTGGGGCCATTGCCTATGAAAAATCTTCGAAACTTCCACGCATCATTCGATATTTACTCAAAGGTCTTGGTTCGCTTGAAGATGCCCGAGAGATTGTTAGTTATCTTTTGTTTGAACCTTCTTTTTGCACTCAGTTGATTGAAGTGGGTTTTGAAGATGGCATGCGCCAAAAAGATAAAATCATAAAACTTCTCACTGAAGATTGAAATTACAGTTTGTAACCGCGGCAAAGAATCGTCTCTGCAGATGTTACGATGTAATTCTTAATCTTAAAAGTGTTTGAATAAATAACTTCATGGGACTGACAAGCTTGATCCAATGGTTTCGGAAAATCAAACCCTCGCCATTGCACAAGAATCAAGTCCCCTTTGG
>JANNCH010000096.1:0-2510 GCA_031386315.1 Pseudobdellovibrionaceae bacterium | reverse complement strand
GCCGCCTATATTCTAGCAACGGCCATCAGGCCGGTCCCTGAAATCGCCCTAGCCGCATCCATCGCATTTCTATCAGGCATTTGCGCCCGTGGCTATAATGTCTCGTCTAATGGACTCAACCACTACGTCCTAATACTCGCCAGAACGGGCCGGGGGAAGGACGGCGCGGCTTCCGGTATAGACCTGTTAATCGAAGCGATCATGCAATCCCATCCGACGTTTTCGATGTTCATCGGGCCGGGAAACTTTGCTTCCGGCCCGGCGGTGATTAAGACGTTAGCCGCGCAACCTTGCTTTCTATCGGTCATGGGTGAATTTGGTCAGACTTTGAAACTGCTTTGCGACCCACGGGCAAACGAAGCGCAAATTACCTATAAGCGGGCATTGCTTCAATCCTATTCTAACAGCGGTTTCCACAAAAAGATGTATGCTTCGGCATATTCAGACAAAGAGAAAAACACTGGGATTGTGCAAGCTCCAAACCTCAGCCTCCTTGGCGAATCAAACCCGGACACATTTTTTGCCAGTATAGACGAAAGCCACATTGCGGAGGGTCTTATTAGTCGATTCACGGTCTTTCAATATGATGGCTTGCGAGTGCCTGAAAATGAAAACGCGTTTCACCCCCCCGACAAGCCGTTAGTTGAAAAGCTGAAAGAGCTTGTCGGCATTGCGACTAATGCTGCCTATAACATGACCAACATTCCTGTTAGTAAAACAAACGAAGCAAACGCTTTGCTTAAAGCGTTTGGCGTCGAAGCGGACAACATCATAAACACTAGCGGAAACACTGAGACGAGTGCCGAGCTATGGAACCGTGCTGGTCTCAAAGCTCAAAAACTTGCGGCACTGGTAGCCGTTGGATGCGTGCCTAAAAATCCAGTGATTACCCTAGAGCTTGCAACATGGGCAATAAATCTAACAAGGCGCGAGATTGCGGCCATGCACAAGCGATTCGCAAACGGGGAAATCGGCACCGGGGAACAGAAGCAGGATTCGGAAATCAAGCGGCTGTTTGCAGAATTCCAGAAATTAACACCCGATCAAAAACTTGCTTATCGTTGCCCGCCTGCCTTGTTAGAAACTCAGGTGATGCCGTTTCACTACCTGAATTTGCGATGCCGCTCCCTAACATGTTTCAAGGATGATCGGCGCGGTGCTAAGAAAGCCTTGGAGGATGCCCTTAATACCATGACGAAAACTGAGGTGTTTGAAATGATCCCCCTTTCCCAGCTTCTACATGAGCATAAAACCCGCTCGCCGGTCTATTATCCGGGGGCGGCATGGAGCTGAAACCCTTGCTGCTGTAAGGGAATAAAGATATTTTCTAACAGTTGTTGGCAAAGGCTAACGCGAATGATATCTGTTTTGCATGTCCAACGCAACGCAAACAACCAAGACCATGAACACAACGCAACCACAAACACTGACCTCTCTTGAAGCCCTTGTTGCTTCAGGCAAGCTCAGAAATTCCCATACCTCACTTGCTCGCGGCTATGTTAGCCGAAAGTCCGAAGGTTATGTTTACGAATACGCTGGTAAGTTCGGAAAGGGTTTTGTTCTAGCGACGCCTAATTTTCGGTCTACCCGGTTTTACTATGTCACCTATTTCATCGAAGCATAATCGCCTAACATCAAACCCGGAAGGTTCGATCCCTCCGCTCAGCAACTCTCCCAAAACAAAAACAATATGCAACTAACAACAACGAAAGTCTGCCGCCATCCGATGCACGGCACCCATGCCACGTCAATCAGATTTGAACGTGAAAGCGGATGGCAAATCCGACAAGGTCTAAACTGTCGAAGTGTTTGGTTTCACGATCTAACTCTATGTGTGGAAGAGTGGAACCAGAAATGCCAACAAATACTGGATGAAATGCCAATCGAAGAGTGTAAGCCGTTAGAATTTCCAGTTTCACACCTCGAAGGTTGGATCACGGCACTGGGTTTTTATCGCGAGGCTTTTGTTTTACCAACCGCTCCACCAATACCTGTTAACCACCTATCTTTCGACTTTGGCCGGGATATTAGCGAAATGTGGCTTGGGCAATTATGCGAAGCAATCAAGAATAGAGATAGCCTTGCCGCTTTTGACGCGCTCCATTATCTGCTGGTTAGATAACAACTAACAACTAACAACTAACGGCGTGAGGCTAACAACTTCACGCCGTTTTATTTTGTCTAAAATAACTTCTTGCATACCCTGTCAATGCACAGAATAGTCACCGCGCCATGAGCAAACACAACAAAATACTCGAAGTAAAGCGCAAATTTGAAGCGTTTCAAAATCTAACCGAAAAGCAGAAAATTAGCTTTCGATGCCCGCAACAGCTAACAACTTTTCCAGTCATGCCGTATCATTACATGAATGCACACGGGCGAATGCTAGCAGCTTTCAAGCATGACGATTCGCTTGACCCAACCCTTGAAGCAATGGTAAAATCTAACATACTTGCCATCATCCCCCGTGAGCAAATGCTTTGTCTCCAATGCCTTTCGGCGGGGTGTCC
>JANNCH010000077.1:0-6640 GCA_031386315.1 Pseudobdellovibrionaceae bacterium | reverse complement strand
CGCTTTTCTTTTTTGGATAATAAGCAATCGATTCAATCTGACTTTTGGTTTTAACTTCATCGCCTTCAAAATAAGGACCGAGTTCCCAGTAAACGGAACGCTTTTTTCCAGCCCAGGTCACATCTAAAATTTTAGCCAGATTATCATCATCTAATTCTTCATCATAGTCGCTGTAGTAATGACCAAAAACAGGAATGAGCCCTAAGCCTTTGGCTTTGTACCAGTTACCTTTGTCGTCGATTTCCCATCCAAACTCATCGGCGGCAAGAAAGGCACCGTCACAGAACACCACATAGTCAATGCCCGCCTTCACACGATTGCGAATTTTTTCAAGCAACGCAGGTTTCATTGCCGCAACTTGATTGCGTACAAGACCACCCGGTTGAATCCACAAATCTGCGTTTTTCCAGATGGCTTCATCTAAATCGCCTTTAGGCCCTACAAAGTGGACGGTATAACCCAATTCTTTGGCAATAGCTGCCGAAGCCTCCGAACAACCCGAGGTAGACTTGGACACTTCACAGCTGCCAGGGCCTTTATAAATAAGTGCTGTTTTTGCGTTGGCTTGAAAAGCAGTTGAAGCAAAGATAAATAACAGAAATTTAAGACTTAATAAACGCACCATAGCAAGCCCCCTCGCTGTTACAAGGAAGATCAAATCTCGAGATCAAGGGCTCGTCAATTAAAAATTACCCCTGTACGGCAGAAATCACCGCCGTTTGCATGGCTAAAGCACATTTGGATGAAAACTTTAGAAAATCTTTTACTTCCACATGCTCACCATTCGGAATCACTGCAAATAGCACATCCCCATCATAGGGCGTGTGAAATGGCTCGATAACTCTTCCCATGGAAGTATGAACCATCACGGCCAAACGTTTTAATTCTAAACGAGAAAGCTGAGCATTTGTGATCAAACATGAAATTGTTGTGTTTCCACGCTCGACCTGCGTTTCTTCATCGTAATTTGCAATGGACTGACGCTTGCCTTGGGCATTCAAACTACCCGCAATGACTTCGCCTTGAAAATTTAAAACATTCCCCAAAGGATTCGTCACAGTCACTGCTAATATACCACAACCATCGACTTCGACGAAGTGCGCACCCTGCCCGCCACGCTCGGCTTGATGATCTTTTAAAACTTTCCCAACCCAGGTATGCGTCCCTCCGCCCACGCGGCCTTTCTCAATAAATGAAGACTGCAACTGTTCAAAAGCTTTTTCACCCATGGCCACGTCTGGATAGGTATATGTATCACGCTGACGAAAATCATAAACACAGGCCGTCGGAATACACGGAATATGATCAAAATGAGTCGAGTATTGCTTTTTTTGATGCAGCTTTCTCATCACTCCACTGGCGGCCTCTAGCCCATAGGTAGAGCCTCCGCATAGCATGATAGCGTCCACCCAGGAACTAATATTGAGTTCACCAATGGCACCTTCTTCACGAGCTGCGGGGGATCCCCCACGCACATCCACCGCACCTACCGCGCCGTTTGGAAAGTACATCAACGTGCAACCTGTTTCGTTTTTATCATCTGATACAGAAGAGGTTTGCAAACCTGGGATTCGATAGCTGACTTTTTCTTTGAAGATATTCATTTTTTTGCATCCTTTGACAGACTTTTTATATAATGCTCGATCTATCATAGCCAAGCAAAACCGTGTTTAAACAACAAACGAAATCAAAAATAGCTTTCACTTCAAACTGAGTACATGTTTTTAGTCGATAAGAGTCTGATCTCAAAATGAGACAATCTAAAATTCAACGGATATTTGAGCTTGGATCTTTCTTTAATGTGCAGGTCTGGTGTGGATGAATTCCTCCGACAGGATCTTTGCGACTCCGTTTTCGTTTTCACATATTGCTTTTAACTTTAGCCAATGCCTCAAACGGCAGTTCTGATAAAGTACTATCAGAACTCTATTGAATCAGAAAAAATCAGGAGCGAGCTTAAGGATGTACTGTCGTCAAATGGCCACGACGGCCATCTGAAAGTTGCACACATGGATGGCCCCACTCTCGAATCCACCCATCACTGCTGCAAAAACACAACACACCCAGGTCCCAAAGTTCTCTAGGTAGAAATTTTGCAAATCCGGTGACAATTGTCGGTTCATGATCAAAGCTTGGTCGCTTGAATCTCTAAAATATCGTTTTTTTAAGGTCTTTAAAAATACGGCCTATTATTCATAATTTCGAGTTGATCATGCCAGATCAAATATAGCGCCACTTGCGAAATCTTGCATTTGACAGCTTCTGGTTGGAACATCTCTAGCAATTCTTATAGATAATTACGGAGATTATCCATGAAAAATGCTAGACCATTCGGCCTTGCTCGCTTAGTCCCTATGTTGGCTATTGCTGTTGCTACACAAGTAGCAATACACAATCCGGCATTGGCAGACGCTCTTCATTGCGGACAGGTTTTTAAACAAGATAATATCCAAAAGTATAAGCAAGCTATCTATTCAAAGGGTGTTGATCGCACAAAAAGCCCCGATGAGCTTATGCAAATCGGCTATGAATCAGAATATTTATTCCACGAATCGGCCGCAATTTTAAGAGACTATCTTCCCGACGCCAAAGTCATGCGCAAAGAACATTGGTTAGGACTCAGTGACCAACAAAGAATAGATTGGTTAAAAGGTCAGTTTACCGACAGACCCGAATTTGCTGTCGATGCGGGACTTCACAAAAATGTTGATCTAGATTTTATGCCTCAAGAACTCATTATTGATTCCACTGGAAATGTGGAAATTGTTTTGGCTCCGTTTGATTCTTATGCAGCTTGGGAAAAAGCTGTAGATACAATCGTTGAACGCTACGGCGTTGGATCACAACAGGCAATGATATCGAAACCTCGTGTGTCTGCATTCAGTCCTAAGAATCCAAAACAACAAGAGCAAATGACAAAAGAACATCTTGGTTGGATCAACTTCAGTCAGCTTAAAGATATGTATCTTAAGCTAGAGTCTGGTTATGAGCGCTTCCAAAAAGACCCAACAAAATTAACAGCTCTGACTTTCGATCATCCGTTTTTGGGACCCATGAACAAAATCAAACGTGATGTACTTGAAAGCTATTTAAAAGCCAATGCCGAAGGTAAAAAGTACGACGACGACGCTAAAAGATTTGTTCGCAAAAGCGATGCTTCGTTCAAATACACTGGTGGCCCCTCTTACAGACCGGATGTAGCTGGCCCAGGTCGCTTCTCGTGGGAGCTTCGCAATTCTCACAAAGATGTCGCTGATTTAAAAATGAAAGTAAAAAGAGATTTTGTAGCCCACGCCGAAGGCCTTGAGAAGTATTCAAAATTTGCGGATGTTCCTGCTTTTGACAGTATTGTTGTATTCGATGCTTTGCCTCAACTAGTGCGCGAGACATTGATGGCGTTGTTCCCAACCAAGGCAGACCCACGCTTTCAATATTCTAAAGAAGAAAAATTGGTCCTACAAATGTACCGCAACTTTGCTTTGCCACTGATGGACATGGCCTCACTTGCGAAAACCTTGCAAGAGTCGCCGATTCGCCAAGAGCTTTTCAAAGCGCAAATCAAAATTGCACAAATGAATTATTCAGCAGGTTTGAAAAGTATCAGTGAACAGTTTGTGACTAAAAAAATAGATGCAGCAACCGCTAAAGCACAGATCATGGGCTTGCTAGGTCAATTCACACATAACTCAGGACTTGCAAAGGCTTTTGAAGCTCAAGCAAAAGTGATTGGACACGAAAATATCGACCCAAAAACGGATGAAAACAGACAACAAACTGCAGTGCCTCTAAAAAAAGGTGCTTAGTAAGTAGATAATTTAAAATTTATTTTTTGATTTAATAATATTTAATGGAGTTTTTATGAACAAGTTAGCAGCCAGTCTTTTGATGTCTTTAATTACGATCACAGCCTCTGTGCATGTTGCCCATGCAGAAGATAAAGGTGTTAAACCGATCAAAGAGGTTTTTGAACCCAAAGGTGATTTTCCCATAGAAAAATTTGTTAAGGTTGCAGCAGTTGCCGCTAATCCTACTCAAAACTCGCCTGTTCCCGCAACAAAAGAAGAAGCGGAAGAAGTAAAACAACAAAACCGTGAAGACCTTGAAGGTCGCATTCGCGAAGCGGCAGCGGCAGGAGCTGAAATCATTTTGACTCCTGAATTCGGAGTGGTTGGTTATCCAGATATTCCAGAGCTTCCTTCAGAAGAGGATGAGTACAGAAATAAAGATGACATTCGTCCCTATGTAGAAAAAGAGAAAGGCACTTCTTTTAAATTCTTCTCGGCACTAGCTAAAGAATTGAAAGTTTACCTACACTACGGCCTGGTTATCGAAGATGCAAAAGACAAAAACTATTATAACGCCGTTCAAGTTATAAACCCAAAGGGCGAACTTGTTTTAACTTACTACAAAATGGAATTGTTTGAACTTGAAAACGAATTCTTGTCTGCTGGCAGCGTAGCAATGAGTTATGACAGCCCTGCTGGTAAAATCGGCATCATTGTTTGTGCTGATGTTTACTCAAGCACACCGCTAAACCAATACCGTCGTATGGGGATAGATGCATTGGCATTGAGTACTTCTTGGGCTCGTTTCAATTCTGGAATGTTACAATTCAAATCAACAGCTCAAGAGCTTGGTGTTTATTTGATCGCTGCAAATCAAATGTATTTTCCAGATACTGGTGTGATTAACCCGAATGGAACTTTGCAATCGCACATTCGCCAAACAGAAGGTATTGCTTACGGATTCTTACCACGTAAAAACAAAAACAAGAAATAGGCGTTACCAAAAGTAATTGTTAAGGAATCGGCTATGAATAATTTTAAAAATATAGTTTTAGCAATATCACTGACGACTAGCTTTGGCTTTTATGCTTCTGCGCAAAATAAGTGCGCAGAAGCGTTTAAAAAAGAAAAAGAGCAAGCTTGGGTTGAAAGCGATTACATGAAAGAATCCGACGTCCTCAAAGGAAGCCTCAGTGCTCGGGTTGAACAGTTTATTGCTAAGTATCCGAAAAATGCAAGACTACAAAAAGCCGTAAAATTAAAACTTCAAAATGAAGACCATGACTGGTCTGCGGATCGAGATATCCTCATTCTTTCAACCAAAGAAATGAATGACGCACAAAAAGAAATTTTTTTAGCTGATTATCATAAATATCTTTCGTATTCAACAGTGAGCTTCCCCTTGGGCGAAGGCGCTGGTCATTTGTACACGCGCTTCGGTAAAAAAACTGTTGATTTTTACAGTTCTTTTTATGTGGATGAGTTCCGTTTTACCTCATCCAGTCGCTTGGAACCATTTGTATCTTTAGATCTAGCTGAATTTTCTAGACTCACAACATTTTTAAAAAATGCTGAGGCCAACCCCGATCGCGTACTCGGTAATACAGATTACGAAGGTTCCATTAGTGGAAAACGTTTACTTACAGATAACTCACCTACACAAAGAGGTTGTTCTGGTCACAACTGTACAAGTTGGATTTCCACAGCCGGTATCGGCGGCCCCCGTGCAAGTTTTATGGGTTTGATAGGTATGAATCCGAAAGATGGGTACGGTCTGAATCCAGGTTGGTGGTCGGCTTTCTTAAATACAAAAGCCAGCACCCAGCGAGTCCCATTTAGTGTTTATATGGAAGAAGGCTTCAGTGTAAAAGACATTGTGACTTATATCAAAGACAATAAAAATATCTTGGATTGGAATTTCAATCCACACTAGTGAAACTAAAGCGGGCGAACTTCAACTCCGAGGCGCACTACAAATGGCAATTTCAAAGCAAATGTCTAAACAGGAATAAACTGCAGACGCAGTTTATGAATCAAGATCTCAATTTCTCCGTGTGGCTTCACGATGAAGATATCTTCAATCTGGCGACCCCAAGTATGAACCTTTGCAGATTTTATATCAATCCCCTGATCTGCCAAAGCTTGTGCCGCTGCTGCCAACAAACCTGGCTGATCACTTCCCTTAAAACTAAGGACCCACTCTTTGTCGTCAAAACTAATAGCTTCAATTTGCGAAAACTTCACAGCTGGAATCGGCTTTGTTGTTTTCAGGGAATTTTCAAGAATTCTTCTTAACACTTGTGGTTGTTTTGAAGTGACAACCTGAAACCAATCATAGACTCCAATTTTGGGAATAGTCGAAATCGATGCGTGACGTATTCCAAGTCCCAAAGAATAAAGCTGGCTCACATATTGAGCTAGCAAACCGTGTTGATCGGATTGGCTGTGAAAACGGATCCATACTTCAGAATTTCTATTTTTAATAACCAAAGGCTTGAGATTACTCTTTTCACCCATTTTCAGATCTTGAACCAAGGTAGAAACCGATATTGAGTCAACTAACAACGGATCAAGCTCGTTGTAGATTTCATTTGAAACTTGAAGTTTCTGTCGTTTGATTTCATGCGAGAAATCAAAATAATTTTGTGCTGATTTTGATTCTAAATTTAAAACCAAATCACGCATCAAACGACTTTTCCATTCATTCCATGCCTCTGGGTTTGTAGCTCGAATATCGATCGCAGTGAATATTGCTAAACGATACAGATTTGCACCCTGAACATTTTTTGATTTAAGTTCTTCCCAGACTTTTAAAGATTTTGGATTTTTACGAAAGGATGCCATTGAAAGCTCGA
>JANNCH010000069.1:0-2087 GCA_031386315.1 Pseudobdellovibrionaceae bacterium | reverse complement strand
CACCTTTTTCATCGGCGTCGTTGCGACGTTTTAAGTAAACGCATTTAATTTGTGGAAACGTGGCTTGAATTTTTTCACCGATCACAGCGGCGTTCCAAGTTTTTTCCATGATGGCGTGATCGTGCTTGATCACGGCCGTATCATTGTAGATATCAACGATCAATCCGGGGAAGCCATCTCCTTCGCCATTGATCAGGCGAAATGAATTAGTTTCACTCAAATTAAAAATGCGGCGGATTTCAACGGCCTTTTTCCACTGACTATCAAAGTAAAGCTCGAGTGTGCGCTTCATGTTATTTCGTCTAAAAAGAGGATCTTCAGCCAATATCAGAACACGGAATCGAAGTTGCGTATCGCTCTGCCAGATACCTAGGGCCAGAGGCTCGCCTTTGTAATTTAAAATGTGAATGCCCGATTTGATCGTGCGACTATCATCAAAACAATTGGCAAAAATCCAACGATGACCTTGCTTGAGGTGCTTGGTGACGTCCCGCTTAAGCTCGATAGTCAAAATAGGATCATGAAAGGCAACGGCGGCAGAATTCATTCAGGGGGTCTCCAGAGGTTGATTCAGATTCCTTCACTCCTGAGGGCCCGAGTACTTTACATACAAAATACAAAACAACGCAGAACAAGGGCCGCTTAAAGAAGTCGCAGATAAAACAGAAAAAAGCAGGCTGATAAGAGACCTTACAGACTGCTTTTAGTTTTAGATGACGCGAACATTACTTGCTTGAGGGCCTTTTTTGCCATCAACAACTTCATACTCGACCTTGTCGCCTTCATTGAGCTTCACTCCACCGGTATCATTTGCGTGAACAAAAACGTCCTTGCCACCGCCGTCTTGCGTGATGAATCCAAATCCTTTTTCTCCATTAAAAAACTTTACTTTACCCGTTGCCATGTTTTCCCTTTTCTTTGTACTTTTCTGTCAAGTTCCAAACCTATTTTGCCTCAACTTAGAAAGCCTATCTGTTTGACTGAAAATAATCACGAAGAAAAATTGCGATCAGAACACAAAGCGCCGCAGGCAGTGAGCGAAGCGAGCCAACAACAGTATTTTGCGAAAATGGGGCGAGTTTTGAACTTATCTGAGGACTACCTAAATCTTCCTGAATGACTTAAAGTCATGATAAATCTCATTATAATAATTACTAACATATTGAAAATTCTTTGATATTCCAAATTTGAACATTGAGAAAAAAATCAAGTTTGTACCCTAAACAGCCGAAAAGAAGGTATGTGGAACGTTGTGAAGCCTCTCTCATCTTTGTGGCTTATTGGACTCGTGTTTTCGAACATGGGTTGCTCAATTGAGGCCGCCCTATCAGAGTTGTTAAGAGACACAACTCCAGAAATTTTGATTTCAGAACCTTCCGCTCCTTATGCGAAAACGACATCCAGCGTAAAATTTACGATTACTTACATAAGTTATAAAAATATTACTTTAAAAGTTAGTGACATTTCAGTCATCGGTACTGATACCACCGGTTGTACAATCTCTTCGCTGCAGAGCGAGTCTGAAACAGTTAAAATTGTCACAGTCACGGGTTGCTCTGGAAACGGTTCTGTTGGAATCGCTTTAGCGGCTGGGACCGCTGCGCCCATCAATCAGACAAACTATCAAGGTGCAGATGCCAGCCAAGCATTAGGATTGGAATCTGCGCCGGCGCAGAGTTCGCCCACAAGTTTGGTCGTGGATAATTTAGCCAGTGAGTTGAGTTTTGACGGCACTTATTTTGAATTTGATAAAAATGCAGGAGCCGTGACAATTCCGATTCGTAGCACTTTAGCCAAAAATTATAATTATAATGAAATCATCGTAACAACCGCTTTAGAGAATCTAGTTTCAGCCTCTGATTACACAATGTCTGGTTTAGTAGAAATACCTGCAGGATCCACCACGGGGACAATGTCTTTGAATTTACATCGTCAAAGTGGAGCTATCGGCGAGCAAGTATTAAAAATTCAGATCTATTCCAGTCAATATATTGCAAATATGGGAGGCACATTCGGGTCTTCCGCCCAAATTAAAATCACTGATTCGACGTATACTCTGCCACTAGCATTTACAAGCGTTAAACTAG
>JANNCH010000012.1:0-2520 GCA_031386315.1 Pseudobdellovibrionaceae bacterium | reverse complement strand
GCAGGTACAATGCTATCTGCTACCGAGCAAAGATCTGTTAAAGCTGAACGCCAAGTTCAATCCATTAAAAAAGCACGCTTCATGGAAAAACTTGTGGGCCAAGAACTCGACGGCATGGTCAGTTCGGTCGCAAAGTTCGGTCTTTTCGTTTTACTGCGTGAATACGATATCGATGGATTGATTCGCTTAGATGATTTAGATCCAGGCGAAAGATATGAATTTGACGAAGAAAATCTACGCTTGGTCGGAACTCGTTCTAACTTCAGCTATAATATTGGTGATGCGGTTCGCATCCAGGTCGCGGCAGTGGATGTTGAAGCGGGCCAGATTAATTTTGTATTAGCTGGATCAGAAGAAAAAACAGCTGCACAAAAAACAGCTGGTCGCTTTGTGAGCAGACTGCGTGAAAAAGACAAGGGTCGACGAAAGGACTCGGGCAAAGAAAGCCGCAAAGATCGTCGCGATAATCATCGTGACGAAGTTCGTAAAGTCATTGCGCACACAAATGATGACCGCAAAGCTTTCAGCAAAAAGAAAACCGGCCCCGCACCTGCTGCGATGTCAGCCAATGCAAAAGCAGGCCGTGGTGGCAGCGGACGGGCTGAAGATTCTCGTAGAGACAATCGAGATGACCGTCGCGATCAACGACAAGGCGAACGTCGTAGTGATAGCAACGATCGTCGTCAGCAAAAAGACAGCGGACCAAAACCAGGTGGATTCATGTCACGAACGAACTTCCGCCAGGACTCGCCCAAAGAAGGGGGCTTTGAAAAGCCAACGCCTCGAGAGAGTGGTGGTCCGAACGAAGATCTGTTGAAGATGATCCTTGGTCCAGATGAATACAGAAAAGCAGTTCAAGACAAGCCTAAGCCTAGTAAAAAATTGGCAATTGCGGAAACATCGAAACACCGTTTTAATAAAGATATAGTTCAAACGGAGATTGATGGTGTCGCCACTAAAAGCGGGAAGCCGAATAGGCAAGACGCTCAAAAACGCGGGCAGGCTGAGGACGATCGTGGGAGTGTTCGCAAGACACGGCCTCCACAACGTCGCGGAAAGAGTAAAGCTCGGTAGATTTATTATTGAGCGCTTAAGCGCTTCTGCAGATCTCGAACATCGTTCGATCGCAGAGCGCGTGCGTATGAGCTTTGAAGAATTGGGCCCCACCTTTGTTAAGTTGGGACAGCTCTTGGCCTCTCGCCCCGATCTTATCCCTGAAGAATACGTTCTCGAATTTGAAAAACTACACGACAAAGTTCTGCCACTTCCCTTCAGTGTCGTCGAGCAAGTTTTGCGCGAAGAGTTCGGCAGTAAATTAGATACACATTTTGACAGCATAGATCCAAACCCGTTGGGGTCTGCCAGTATTGCGCAGGTTCACAAAGCCCGTCTAAAAACAGGCGAACAAATTGTTTTCAAAGTTCAGCGCCCCGGAATTATTCAAACAATCAACGAAGACCTTAGCGTCCTATATCTGCTCGCTGAACTTTTAGAGCAATATATTCCAGAAACCCGCCCCTTCAATCCTATTGGAATTGTAGGCGAATACTTTAAGACATTAGAGCTTGAAACCAACTTTGTTGTTGAAGCGAATAATATTCGTCGTTTTCAACAAAACTTTATCACAGATACACACATAAAAATCCCTACAGTCTATATGGATTTTACTACAGAGCGTGTTTTGACTATGGAAGCCCTGCCAGGCACACCTCTTAGCCACGAAAGCGCTTTGACGGCAGAAGGTACCGACCCCCATGAGGTTTTAAGACTAGGTCTCAAAGCTTATTTAAAAATGGTTTTTTCTGACGGACTTTTTCACGGCGATTTACATGCTGGAAATTTCTTTGTTTTACCAAATAACAATATCGGCCTGATCGATTTCGGCGTTGTTGGTCGTCTGAATAGCAAAACCCAATCATCCATTGCAAATATGTTATTGGCATTAGCACGAGAAGACTATGAACGTCTTGCTTACGAGTATGTAGATCTTGCCCCCTTCACCGACAAAGTGAACGTTGATATTTTTGCTCGTGAGTTACGTGATCTCATTGCGCCCTATTTTGGGCTTACGCTCAAAAATATCAATTTAGGCAAACTGTTAATGATGTCGTCATCTATTGCGGCTCGGAATCATTTGGTGGTACCGGCAGAATTGATGCTTTTCTTTAAATCCATTGTTTCTATCGAAGGCGTCGGCCGTAAAATTGCAAAAGACTTTGATTTCTTACAATACTCGCTCGAGTTTGCAGGCGACATGGCCAAACATCAATTCGAGCCGACAAAATTACTAACAGAGCTGACACAAGTTACTCGTGAATCAAAAAACTTTCTTCACGCCCTTCCACGTCAGCTTAATTTTCTATTGCGTAAAATAAACAGTCCCGATCAAGCCTTTCGCTTGAAAGTCCAAGAAATTGATAATTTGCGAAAAACTGTGGCGATCTCTTTCAATCTGCTATTTTTGGGCATTATCATCAGCACAATTGTGCTGAGTGCTTCGTTGATCTACGTCAATGATCA
>JANNCH010000006.1:0-3477 GCA_031386315.1 Pseudobdellovibrionaceae bacterium | reverse complement strand
CTGCTTTCGCGCTCGGGCAGAACGCCTTCACCGCGGCCACCTAAAGTAATACCGCCTTTAACCACAAAACTGTAAAACGACAATCTTGGAAAGACTTGTTCAACGGAGGGGATAGATAATAACTGTTTTTCTATTTCTTCAGGGTTTTGAATCCAGGCCGTCCATGGTTTTTCAAGTACGATGCCGTAATAGCCCTTGGGGAAAACCTGGCCGTAGCCGTAGTAACCATGGATCGTATTTTCGCGATACTGATTCATCATTCCAAAGTTAAAGCCCTGATAAATTAGTAAGCCTGCTGCGCCCAAGCCAACAGTGATTAGACTTGCGGCTGTTCGGCGTGGATTGCGAAATAAATTTCTCCAGGCAATTTTGAAAAATTCTTTCATTTATTAAACCTTTTTTTCGATTTGGCCATCTTTGATGTGATGGATGGTCTCGGCATAGCTTACGAGATGTGAATCGTGTGTTGAAAAAATAAAACTGGTTTTTTGAGATTTTTGTAATTCTTTAAATGCTGTTATAATTTTTTCTGCTGTGTGTGAATCAAGATTCGCGGTGGGTTCATCGGCTAAGATCACACTTGGTTTTTTGGCGATGGCTCTTGCAATGGCAACGCGCTGTCTTTGACCGCCAGATAGTTGCAACGGTTTTTTGAGAGCTTGATCGGCAATGCCCAGTAAATCCAAGGTTTGCATTCCAATTTTATGGGCTTCATCATGACTATGACCCAGCGACGGTAAAAAATATGTTGTGTTTTCTAAAACTGAAAGTGTTGGAATTAAGTAGAAAGATTGAAACACAAAGCCAACCTGACGCAGACGAATATCTTCTTTTTCAGATTCTTTTAAGTTGGTAACATTTTGGTTGTTAAAAATGATTTGGCCCTTTGTCGGGGCGTCGATCATACCTAATAAATTGAGCAATGTTGTTTTGCCTGTGCCACTGGGGCCCACGATGCAAGTGAAGCAAGCTTCTTTTAGCTCTAGATCAATGCCCCGCAAAACGGGTACTTGTTGGTTATTCCATGCATATGAATATTCTAGATTTTGAAGTCTATACAGTGCACTCACGGTTGCTCCTTAAGCTAGGTATGCTGTAGCATGAATCATCTCTAGCGTAGAGTAAACCCACGCTACAGCATATTAGTATAGTTCATTTATAATATGGAGAGCATCATGAATTTTAAAGTTACTATGTTAGGCTGGATTTTTCTGACTTTCACGCTGAGTGCTGTGGCTGAAACTCCTGAGCAGATGGTTAAAAGAGCCGATGATATTCGCAATCCAGGGGAATCCTTCGTAATGAAAATTAAAGTTGAAACTGCGGACGGGGATTCAGTCTTTGATGTGCATATCAAAGGTCAGGATAAAACAATGATTGTGACCAAAGAGCCTGCGCGCGACAAAGGTCGCAACATGTTGATGATTGACCGTGATTTTAATGCCTATGTCCCAAATCTGAAAAGATCCATGCGGTTATCGCTTGCGCAAAAACTTTCAGGGCAGGTGGCCAATGGGGATATTTCGCGCACTCGCTGGGCGGGGGATTACTCTGTAACGAAAGAAAAAGAAGATGCCAATGAAGTGCAATTGCTTTTAAAGGGCAACAAAGACAATTTGACCTATGCATGGATTCGTCTTTGGTTGAAAAAAGGCAGCGCACAGCCGTTGCGTACAGAATATCTAGGGCTCAATGGTAAAACCGTACTGAAGCGCGCAAATTTTGAAGATTATAAAAGCATTGCAGGTGCCGTTCGACCTAATACTATCAAAATTCAAGATTCAAATAAGCAAACAAGTTATATCCGTATCTTAGAAATGAATAAAAAATCCTATGAAGATAGTTTCTTCACCACGCGAAATATGGAAAGCCTAAAATAGTGAGAGAGGGGATAGTCCTCTTTTTTGTGTTGTTCTCGTTGGGGGCGCGAGCTGATTTTAGCTTGGCTCCGCGCTACGAATACATTTCAGGCAATACTGAACTTGCCAATCGTTTGATCTTAAAATCTAAATTCAATGCGAACGCTGGTCCCTTTGGTATTTATCTTGAAGGTTTCGGTGATTTTGATGGGGCCACTGAGGCCGCCGCTATCCGCCGCTCGTCGAACCAAGGATACTTACAAGAGGGCTATGTTGAGTTCAAGTTGGATTCAATATATATCCGAGTCGGTCGACAGGCCATGCGCTGGAGTGAAAGTTGGTCTATACCTTCGTTGGATGTATGGACGGGACGACGCTTGAACCGGCTTTTTTTTGACCCACTTTCTGAGCAACTTACTCATTCATTTGGGATGTCGTTTTCGTATGCATCGCAAAGTTTTGGATTAGATCTTGTGGCGGTTAATGAATTAGCAGAATTTATCTATCCTGAGCCTTACCCTCGTACGCTAGCTACAAACGAAGACAATGATAACAGTTTTGGAGCACGCATTAAGTTTGATCTGGGTGGATTTGGATTTTCAGCTATGGCAGCACAGGTTTTAAAAAAAGGCAGTTATGGCATGAGTGCAAATTATGCCTTTGAAAAATTCGTGCCTAAATTCGAGTTCGGCGGCAGTCACGATGAAACTCCAGGTCTGATTACAAACCAGGACGAGTATTTTTCAACATTTGGCTGTGATATTTTTTTAGGCAGTGTTATTTTATTACCACAAATCACCGTGTTTGATTTCGGGAATTTGCGAAACCGTAATAACGATTATCAATCTGCCTATTATTTGAGTATGCAGTGGAATCCAAATAAACATGACCTACAGACTCAAGTATTTTTTAACACAACCATGCAGGACTCATACGCAAGTCTAAGCTATGGTTACAATTTAACCGATTACTTTACAATGTCTGGATTTGTGCAAAACTACGAAGGTAGCGATGGTAGTCTTTATAAATCATATAAAGATATGACCGGTGGTTTTGTGGCAGGTGTGCGTTTTGAGTTTACCGGCAATTTAGCTTTTTAAATTTCGTAATAGTGAGAGGCAACTTTATGGCTAAAGAATATTTTTCGGATTTAAATTATACTCTATCGAATGAAGACACACGTATTGAACATACGCTACTGAAAGAAAACGCGGATCGTGTTTTTAGTATTGCAGGTTCAGGTGCGCGTTGCCTGCCTTTGATTTCTAAAAATCCAAAATTTCTAGACGTCATTGATATGTCTGTGAGTCAAAACTATCTTTGTGAAATGCGTTTACAAGCGATGAAGACACTTTCATACGAAGAGTATTTGTTTTTCATGGGTTATCGTGGAGGCCTGCAAAAGGGCCGTGACGGCGGTGACGATCGCATGGACCTTTTTAAAAAATTAGAGCTTTCTGCAGATTGTCGTAAATACTGGGAAGACCGAAGCAGTGGATGGGGTCCGCGTGGATTTATTCTATTAGGCCGCTGGGAATCCCATTTTCAAAAATTAGGATCGATTTTTCGTGATGTTTTAAAGTGTGATTTTGGCAAAGTGTTTGAGGCTCAAAGTTTG
>JANNCH010000670.1:0-2258 GCA_031386315.1 Pseudobdellovibrionaceae bacterium | reverse complement strand
TGAACATTTTTGTATTTTTCGGTAAAAAATAGAATCTGAAAACGATCGGCCAGCGGCCCCGACAAGCGATTTACATAATCTTTGCATCTCTGCAGAGAGCGCGAACAATTCACACGTATTTTTGGCGTCCAATCACCACAGGGACATAGATTTGTGCATGCCACAACCTGCGCCTTAGCCGGAAACTCAGCCACCTTACCGCTACGACTGAGTCGAATCATTCCCTCTTCCATGGGTTCACGCAAAGCCTCTTGAGCCTTCCCTGGGAACTCTAAAAATTCATCCATAATCAGCATTCCTAGATGGGCACGTGAAAACTCTCCGCGCGAGGGTGGAACTCCCCCACCAATCAAGGAAAGGGGTGTACTTGAATGATGGGGTTGCACCACGGGTCTCCAGTTTCCGTGAGACCTTGAATACTTTTTTATTTGTCGAAGCTCATGACTAGTCGGCCACTTCATAAATTCTGAAAGAGCCTTTGCTAAAGTTGTTTTTCCTGATCCTGCGGGGCCTGCAAGCAAAAGCGAATGTCCACCAAGGGCTGCGATCTCTAGCAGTCGCGCTTGATTTTCTGGAAATTGAAAATTTAAAAAATTTTGCGGACGCTCGGCTTGATATTGCTCGTTACTGGCTTCGCGCACTTTGGGATACTCAAGCTGCTTCAACGTCGAGATTTGTAGACGATGAAAAGGCAATCTTGCCACCAATGAAGGGCCGCTTAAAACTTTATGCGACATATCCCCATCAAAATGCAAAGCCAGATCTTCAGGCTCGCTGACGTCACCCTCTAATCCGAGCTCTCCGTATACAATCAATGAAGACAGACTTTCAGGCGTGCGCAGTTGCTCGGTCTTCCATAAGATCCCTGCTGCCACGGCAAGTTCGAGCCCACGCGATGATTTTTTAAGATGGTTGGGCTTTATGTTCACTAAAATTTGCTGAGCCCGCGGTAGTTCAAATTCTTGAATCTTTAGCGCCGACTTTATTCGGTGCACACTTTCACGAATGATTTGATCAGGCAACCCTAAAAATTGAATTTGTGGTAAGCCCGGTAGTAAAGTGATTTCCACTTCAACCGGAACAAGATTTTCTTTGTCGAGGACTAATGATTTTATTTTCATGCGTACCACTACAGCAAGCATGGATCCAACTGAGAGATAGTCAGAAACGCAATTAAGCAAACTTGCGAATCGAAGTTCGGACTATTTTTCTAATTGAGCCAATGGATGGTGTTCATCAACGGTCTTAGCAATTGTCCCCGTTGTAACATTGGTGTAGATTTGAGTGGTCTGAATGCTCGCATGACCCAAAAGCATTTGAATTGAGCGAAGGTCCGCACCACTTTCAAGCAAAGCCGTTGCACAACCATGACGAAAGCGATGGGGACTGACAGGTTCTGCAAATCCTGCTTTTACAGACCAGGCTGCCAACCAACGCCAAACATCAACACGCGATGGGCGGTGCCCACGATCGTTGATTAAAATTGCAGGACTTGCTTCTTTTACTAAATGCGAACGCACTTCACGTAGGTATTGAACTAGACGCTCGGCTAAAACCTCAGTCAAAGGGACCAGGCGTTCTTTATTACCCTTACCCAAAACTTTTACCCAACGCTCGGTCTGACTGAAATCAACAATATTCAAACCAATCAGCTCGGTCACACGACAACCCAAACCATACAAAAACAAAAGCGTCAGTTGATTGCGTGCTGTTTTGTAGGCATCCCCGCCTTCACAGGCATTGTAAAGCATTTCAAATTCTTGCGAACTTAAAACCTTTGGCAATCCCACTTTGACTTTGGGTGGACGCAATTCACGAAGCTCTGGGGTCTTTTCGCCTTTATTTTCGCAAAACTTAAAGTAAGTTCTTAAGGAACTAATCACCCGGGCCTGCGAACGCACAGAAAGTTTATGTTTTTTCATAAACTCATAAAAACCGATGACAGATTTATTATTTTTTTTATATTCCGTGTAGAGCTCTAGATCACGGCGATAAGCCATAATGGTATTTTGAGAGCGGCCTCTCACATTTTGCAATTCATCGAAAAATTCAATCCAGTGAGCTAGTTCCATGCCCTCAATTAAATGACTGTCGCACATGGAACGCAAGAATTATTATTTTAATTTGCGAGCCTTTTAGAAAACACCGATCGGGAAGCTACGGCACTGCATCCCATTCACCGAAGTCACAAGTAACTCTGCTGAAAACTTTCCGTTATAAAGCATTCCATTGTGAACTTCGAATGTAAAAGTACCTGC
>JANNCH010000132.1:0-9426 GCA_031386315.1 Pseudobdellovibrionaceae bacterium | reverse complement strand
ACACCATGAAAATGCGCTCGGCCTTGGATTCCCTAGGCGCATTCGAGATATTAAAATAAATCCCTTAGCTAGGATCGTTTCAGTCGCCGACTATGTGACTGATATGATGTATGGCCCATTCAATTCTGAACACGGAAAAAGTTTAGATAATATCGTAAAGCATATTCAAGAAGTCATGGGTCAACCATTTAACAAGCCCGTTTTTTTGGCACTCAAATCACTTGCTAACAAACAAAATATTTTAAGTAAAAAATAATTTTGGTCAATTTGCCCCAGTTGATTGGGAGTTTTGCCCTTGTCTACACTCTCATTCGTATATGAGTGCTTTCAAGCGTTGGTTCCGCATTTGCAAAGCTAATCGTTTATAAACATAAACGCCTATTTGGCATTTCGAAGGAGACAACATGAAAAACAAAATCACAAAACTAGTTGCAATTGCTGCAACAGTATTTGCAGTTCATACTGCGCAAGCTGATGAAACAACAGGCAGCAGTACATTCCCTCGCCCTCGCGGTATTGCGGAACAAAGCGAATGGAAACCACATCTTGGATTAAAAATGGGCTTTGCAGCCCCTGAAGGCAGTCAAAGCTCTGCCGGAAAAATGGGCTTCGACATTGGCTTTCAACCAGCCATTCCATTTGGTATTGGACTTGAATACAGCACCACAGACAACAGTCTTGAGAGAAGCTATGGACTTGTAAAAGCGAATTACAATTTTGGTGGTGATATTACAATTATCAAAAACAGCTACGTTAGACTTGGTGCCGGTGCACTTTTCAAAACCGATGGCACAGACTTTGTTACTGCTCCAGGTATTGGTTTTGATATTCCGCTAAAACGTGATGGTGAAACTTCTAACCTATCATTGGGCGCTAGCGCTCAATATCTTATGTCAGCTAGCAGTGATCCCGATTTCTTAGCGGTCGATGCTGTTGTTAAATATTGGTACTAAGTTAAAAAATATTAAAAATGGCATATGCCATAAACACGACAAATAAAGAGGCTCAAAATGACAAATGTACAAAATCCAAGAGAAGACATTGGTACGCAAAAAAATCTCCTCAACAATCAGTTCAGTGGGATTCACAAAAGGCGAATCAAAAGCCCACGGATAAAGAGTATGAAAGAGATCCAAAATCCCCGTTCAGACCAGAAAAAGATCCAGAGCATGAAGTTCCGGATGTACAAGTTGCCGACGGCGATTTTCGCCAATAGTTAGTTGAAAATCATTTTTTTTCATAGTCGCCTCCTTTTCATTTGCTCTGCACCCCCATGCGGTCATGATTAGCGAGGCGACAAACTTTCATTCTGACTTCGCAAAACAAGAGGCTTTTATGAAAAGTACAAACACCCCCACACACAAGATTTCGAGCTCCCTTATATAAAGCAGCCGGTAAACTTGATGGCAAAAATGTCATCGCAATTTATGGCCACAACGGAGTCGGTCGTTCAATCGCCATACTATATTCCCGTGAAGAATGCGATATCGTGATGCTATACGCACCCGAAGAGGTCAATGGTGCCGAAGAAACTGCTATGTATGTACGCCATGAGGGACGCAAATGCTTTTTGCTTGACGGTCCTGCAACAGATTTTAGCTTTTGCCAAAAAAATGTCGAGCGTAGTGTTGAAAAATTGGGCCATTTGGATATCTTAGCAAATACAGATGCTCATTCACATTTCATTGCAACTGCGACAACACATATGCGTCCTGAATCTGCAATTATAATTATCAGTTCTGAACTCACATATACTGAGTTATTGGCACAAAGTTTACTGCCAGATGGAATTCGTGTCAATGCCGTAGCTTTCGGCTTCCAGGAACCTCAACCTGAAGAAATCGCACCAGCCTATGTTTTCTTGGCGTCGAACGCAGATACAGGCTATAATAATGGTGCAACACTACCAGAAATAGGGGGCTTGCCTGTCCATTAGTGCCTTAGTTTTTTTGTCTTTTTTTGGCAGCATAGCTCAAGAGCCGCCCCCTCTTCATTATCCCATCGTGAAATTTGAAAAAAATGAAAATCCAGAAAATATATTGATCGTCTACACTTTGCTCGACGAGGCTTGTCATTTTAAGTCTGATCCAAAAAAATCTACACTACCTGTACTAGATTTTTACTGGTTAATGAATGGAAGCAAATATAAACGTACACATTCATTAATAAAATATAATATAAGAAAAAAACTGCAGATAGATCCTCAATTTAAAATGACAAAAATTTCGGACTCTTTCCCAGTGATGCTCAATGAGCTCAGTGAAATAAATAAAGATTTTAAAAATTCGAAACTGATAGTCAATGCTAAGAAAATTTTAGAAAAATGCACGGTGACAGCAACTT
Organism: Pseudobdellovibrionaceae bacterium; assembly: GCA_031386315.1. Lineage (GTDB taxonomy): Bacteria > Bdellovibrionota > Bdellovibrionia > Bdellovibrionales > Bdellovibrionaceae > JANNCH01. The sequence continues at coordinate 7,083 of JANNCH010000132.1, read as the reverse complement.
TAGAAAATAACGAAAATGATTGGGATGGATTCAACATTGAACGTATTTTCTCTGAATCAAAGAAAACTTTCATTCCACCATTTCGAAAAATTCTGTCCATACGCATAGATGGCATCAATCCAAAAAATGAAAACCGCAAATCCAAAACATATGTAGCTAAATAAATTTTTAATTAATTTATATTTTAGCTTTCAATAATACGCATTGTTTGAGAATCTACTTTTGGTAGGCCTCTTGCCTCCAATTTCATAGGAATATTTTCAAGACGCAATTTATCGATGTTAGGAATTCGCCCCGCTGCCACTAGAACATGAGGCATAAGAAATACGCACTAATTGAAGCATTAAAGCGTGGCAATATGCCAGAAAACGGGGAATATGTCCCCACAGAAAAGCTTCATTTCCGCATTTGCCCCTAGAAAAAAGCAATTTTTCCGATGGCACGTGCCGTGCTTTGGTAAACAAGATGAAAGAATTTTACCAACGCGCCTCTCAAAGAATCGACGACTTTTTTGAGAAGTTTAGCAAAGACAATACCTTTTCTATGGCAGCCGCACTGGCATTTTATGCAGTATTGTCCATAGCACCCCTATTAATATTGTTTTTAGCTTTAGCTGCTCAGTTCAACTTTTCGATCCAGTCATCTTTCGCTGAGCAGGTGAAAAACCTGATTGGCAATCAAGCAGCGGAAGTAGTTCAGATGATTATTTTGGCAGCCAAAGATCGCGATGACCTCAAAGGCTTGTCAGGTTTATTTGGAATATTAACTTTGGCATTTTCATCAAGTGCCGTATTTGTTGAGCTCAAGTCCTCACTGAATCTAATTTTGAATTCTTCGCTGCCCGAAAAAAGCAGTGTAACCTATATGCATTGGGGAATTCGATTTATCAAAGATCGAATACTCAATATCGGCTTGGCGATAAGCTTTCTTTTCATATTAATGATCTCTCTCATTCTTACTACGGTCATAAATCTGTACGTGAGCAGCTATGGTCATTCAATAGTGCAAGTCTTGAGCTTGTGCATATCGTTCTTCATACAGTTTTTTCTATTCTCTTTTCTATATCGCTATGTTCCCGATAGAAATGAAAATTGGCGTATATCGTTTGTTTCTGGAATTATCACCACAGCACTTTTTGTCATTCGCAAAGAGGCAGTCGGCTACTATTTGGGGCGTAGCGCTGTTGGCTCGACCTATGGCGCCGCTGGCTCAGTGATCGTTTTACTTATTTGGATTTACTATACAGCACTCATTGTTTTTTCAGGTGCACAAATCAGCCACCTTGTGACCACACAGAAAGAGACAGGCTCATGTCAGAAATAAAAAAATCTTCCCATTATTTAGTCTGTCACATCTGCAATCACTCAGTGCCGTTTGTCCACGGCTCTAATGAAAATGTACATTGTGAAAGATGTGGGCAAGTACACTGCAATTTATCGACAAAGTCATCACAGCTCACTTTGATTTATGCGCTCACAGCGCTAATTCTATATATACCAGCAAATATTTTCCCGTTCATGACGATTGAATTCTACGGCAATCGCAATAGCTCAACAATTTGGAGTGGCATTGTCTCTTTAGCTGATAGTGGCTCATGGAGCATTGCTATTATTGTATTCTTGGCAAGTATGCTCATTCCGTTTGTAAAATTACTTATCTTATTCTATCTAGCGCTTACAAATAAACAGAAAAAAAACCCTCGCTTTAAAACCAAACTTTATCTGACTGTTGAAGCTATTGGTCGCTGGTCAATGCTGGACATCTATTTAATGGCGGTTCTGGTCGCCATTATGAAGCTAGGTCCTTGGACCACTGTTCGGCCTGAACTGGGTTCGTTTTTATTTTTGTTAGTCGTTATTTTTACAATGTTAGCTTCGGCAAAATTCGATCCAAAACTTTTATGGGAAGATGTGGAAGATGCAAAAAACAATTGATCAAAAAATTAACAAGTTAAAATCTGGTTGGTATCTTTGGTTTTTTCCGGTGTTCGCACTCATGCTAGCGGGATGGCTTTGTTATGACTACTATCAAGAACGTGGACCCGATATCAAAATTTACTTCAATGATGCCTCTAGTATTCAAGCACAAAAAACTCGCGTGCGCTTCCGCGGCGTTACTATCGGAGTTGTCAAAAAAATCACAATCTCAGAAGACAACAAAGATGTTATTGCCCTCGTAACCTTGCAGCGCGATGCGAAGCAATTCGCTGTAGATGGATCAAAATTTTGGGTTGTCGCCCCCGAGGTCGGCTTTAAAGGTGTCAGTGGATTAGAAACAATCTTTGAAGGAACTTATATCTCTGTGACCCCTGGTAAACCAGACGGCGAAAACAAACTCGAGTTCCGAGGGCAAATTGGTGGCCAATCCGTTGAATCCGTTGAAGATACCGTGGTCTACTATTTAGAAACAGACAATGTCGAATCCGTCAGCGAAGGCGACTCTGTCACATTTCGTGGGCTTAAAGTGGGCTCAGTAAATAAAGTCACTTTGTCAAAGACTGCTCAAATAGCTACTGTTCAAATCAATATCCAAGGAAAGTATACACGCTTAGTTCGGACGAACACAGTTTTCTGGAGAAAAGTAGGCATTCAAGCTAAGCTGGGATTGTTCAATTCAGAAGTGAAGATTAATTCACTGGATACGCTGATGCGCGGAGGAATTGACTTTTTTACTCCTGACAACGTGGGTGAGATGGCAAAGTCACACTCAAAATTTCCATTGAGTCCTGCACCAGCAAAGGGATATGAAAAATGGAATCCAAAACTCGAATTTCCATAATTTATTTTTTAAAGTAAAGCATCGCTGATTTCTGCATGATTAGAAAGCTTGGCCATCCATGGGCGCCACGTAGTAGCCGGTCTTATAAGAATAAAAAGATGTGATATATGGTGAGGCATCGTGCGATTCAGACCGAGGTACATTCTCAATACAATTCTGATTTCATAGAGTCGCGCCAGTACTCTGGCGGGACTGCCATTGGAGCCACTAGCTATGTGTAACAGCGATGTTCAATCACGACAATGGAGTGGCAATGACTACGCTACCTCAAGCTCGCCGGCGCCTATAGTCGCTACCAACTTACTTCTCAATCTCGTCACCGCCTGAGCATGCAACTGAGAAACACGACTTTCGGTCACACGTAAAACTTGACCGATCTCTTTAAGATTCAAGTCTTCAAAGTAATAAAGCGACAAAACCAGGCGTTGGCGCTCTGGAAGTTCTTCGATAGCTTGTGCTACCACTTCTTTGATAGATTTAACATTCAGCTGATTGAATGGATTGTTTAAACGTGATCCTTCCAAAATATCCATGATGGATTTCTTGTCAGTATTACTAAAGGTTTGAGCCTGATCGATCGGCAACAAACTCACTGGACGAACTTGGTTCACGAGATCGTAAAATTCATCCAAGTTGATATTCAAAACTTTTGCGACTTCTTCATCTGTTGGTGAGCGGCCCAAATCCGCTTCTAATTGCACCATGGTTTTATCAAGAAGTTTGGCTTTATCACGAATCGAACGTGGAACCCAATCCTGTGCGCGCAATTCATCAAGAATAGCACCACGGATACGGAACTCAGCATAGGTCTTAAATTTATTATCACGTGTTGGATCGTATTTATCGATGGCATCCATCAATCCGATCACACCCGCAGAAATCAAGTCATCTAATTCGATGTTTGATGGAAGGCGCACGGCAATTTTCTGAGCAATAAATTTGATCAACGGAGCATACTCCGTGATCAACACATCCTTCTGCTTTTGAGTCATTTTTTTTGGCTCTTCTTTGTACTTCTTCAGCAGGGCAGCGTTTTTACTCATCCTTAAAACCTCTTTCAAACATATTAACAAAACGTGGAGCGGGGTTAAAGTCCAATTCTACTAAGCAAATCCAACGACCTGCTCCCAGAACATCTGAATGCCTCCGGTGCCTTCCGAATGGCTCAAAGTCGCTTTATCCATTTGGGCGACGATTTGACGAATGGCTTTTGTTGATTCAGCCATTGGATCATGTCTCATGATGAGACGCTGATTTTGGTTCGCTTTTCGCATAGCTGGGTCTAGTGGGACTGAACCCCAATAGTCAAACCCCACTACCAAGAAACGATTCACAACTTCATTGAATCGTTGGTAAAGTCGAAAACCTTCTGCCTCATCTTGCACTTGATTGCACATAATCGAGAAGTGATTGACCTTATAAAAGGTATTCAAAACTTTGATCAAAGCATAGGCATCTGTAAAGCTAGCTGGGTCTGGAGTGATAACAACACTCACAGTTTTTGCTGCAGAATTAAGAAATAAGACATTTTCTGCAATACCCGGAGCTGTATCGATAAGTAAATAATCAAAATCATGCGGAAGACTGCCGATCGAGTCTAGGACCGACCGTCTTTCAAAGTTATTCATAAAACTAAAATCTACTAGACCACTGCCTCCAGGAATTAGAAAAACATCCTTAGAAACTTCAGTCATAATGTCTTTCATTTCTTTGTCACCGTAAATGACATCACGAATACTATTGGTCGATTTGATACCAAAAAATATATCCACATTGGCCATACCCAAATCACCATCTAAAATTAGAACTTTTTTACCCAGTTGCGAAAGTCGCAAAGCTAAGTTGCAAACCATTGTAGTTTTACCTACTCCGCCCTTGCCTGAAGTAATACTTACAGTTCTTGTTTTATAGTTCATACAGCCTGTGGCTCCTGTTCTTTGACTTTTGTAATTTTAAAGATCAGATCCAGAACTCGCTCTTTTGTCGCAAATTCGAAATCTTCAGGAACGCGCGAACCGATGCCAAATGAATGCAACGGCATATCAAAGTTACGCATAAAATTATAAATAGTACCGTGCTGGGCAGACTCATCAAGACCCGTGAAAATCACATCTTTACAGCCTAAGATCGAATAACGTCGACCTAGCTCTGTCGCGTCTTGATCTTTTGTTGTTGCCGGCAAAACTAAGTGCGTTGTCGCCGGGAGACTGCTTGGTGGCAAAAAATTTTTAAGCAGATTCATTTCGTCAGAGTTTTTTAAACTCAATCCAGTGAAGTCTACAAGAACAGCATCAAGGTTTGAAATATATCTCATGATGTTATTCCAATCATTTTGATTACGAATGATTGAAAAAGGAACGTTTAAAATTTGCGCATAGATACGCATCTGATCAGCCGCACCCACTTTATAGGTGTCTGTTGAAATCAAAGCAATTTTTTTATTTTCACGTATCACCATCTGACTAGCCATCTTGATCAATGACGATGTTTTACCTGCGCCTGCTGGCCCTACAAAACAATGGATCTTGCCGCTAGTTTGTTGTGCAGATATTTTTGTCGTCTCGAGTATATGACGAGCCACCCATCCTTCGATCAAAGAGCGATTTTTCATTTTGATCGCAGGGATTTGATTTTGTGCTAAATCAAGCATTTCGGCCGCTACATCATCAGCGACACCGGCATTCGTAAGTTTTTCGAACATAAAGCTAAGATCATATGGGATTCCATAGTCGTTTCCAGGGTGACCAACTGAAAATGTTTGTGGAACGGATTGGAACTGAGTGATGACATTTTTAAGACTGGCAATTTCATTTCTTAGCGCTAGCATTTCACTGCTCTCAACATTTGTCTGCTTCACAGTTGAAGTTGCAGCCTTTTGAGTATCACGGGCCAGGGCTACCGCTGCTTTACGCAGTGGTTTTTCAACAAAGTCTTCGCCCATTGCAGCCAGCGCACGTTGAGTTGCTTTGCGAATTCTTTCTTCAGCACTTACATTCTGTGCAGCCACTGCTTGTTGATTGCGGGCAGACGCGGGCATTGGAGCCGCAGCAGCTAAATGATTGTTTTCATCCTCAATGTCGATGTAACGACGTTGAGTGATCGCCGGGATCGGCTGATTTTTTGCCACATGCCTATTAACCATTTTTTCAATAAGTTCTTTTTGCGAACGCGCAGAACTGCGTTGGAATTTCTCGCGATCCTGTTCACGCAGACGAGATTCGGTGAATTTCTTTTTTTGCAAAGTTTCTTCCGAAACGGCCGCTGTGATTTCGACACTTCCCTCACCGACAAGTCCGTAACTCTTGTTATTATCTCGGGCCGAAAGAATAATGGCGTCAGGACCCAACTGGGACTTCACCATTTCAAGCGCTTCTTTCATCGTACGGGCTTCAAATTTCTTAACCTGCATTGTTCATCTCCACCAAGGCAACCGATTGCACATCTGCATCGGACGTTAATTCGTTATGGGAAAGAACCACGAGTTGCGGAATAAAACGTGATGTTAATTTATATAAGTGTCTGCGCGCGGTCGGACTGGTCAAAAGAATCGGCTGCGCTGCAATTTCTGGATGATCTTCGACAGCACGAGCGATCTCGTTAATCATTCGATGGGCAGTACTTGGATCCATCACTAGTTGCACACCTTGTTCAGTCTGCAATAAAGAGTTAGCCACAAGCTCTTCAATGTATGGATGCAGCGTGATTACCGGAATATTACCAGTTTCGGTAGTATATTTTGCAGTAATACCGCGAGCCATTCCGCGTCGAACTGCTTCGGTCAAAATTTCAATATCTTTCGTACGTGGTGCTTCATCAGCAAGTGTTTCAAAAATTGTTAACAAATCACGAATCGAAACTTGTTCTTTTAATAATGACTGCATCACACGTACAACGGATCCAAGTGAAAGCATGTCTGGAATAAGTTCTTCGACTACTTTTGAATTTGTTTTCTTAAAGTTTTCAATGAGTGTCGATGCTTCTTGTCTACCAAGCAATTCATGGGCATGAGAACGAATGATCTCGGTCAAATGAGTTGCCATGACTGTCGGCAAATCTACAACTGTGTAGCCCGCAAGTTCAGCATCTTCTTTGCGTCCTGGAGTCACCCACAGCGCATCCAATCCAAATGCAGGCTCTTTAGTTGGAATCCCATCAATACGTTCGGTCACATTGCCTGGATCCATCGCAAGCAAAGCCTCAGGTCTAAGCACCCCACCACCTACGCGGTTCCCTTTGATCATCACGCGGTATTCACCCGGTGCCAACTGCAAGTTATCGCGAATGTGAATACTTGGCACTACAATA
>JANNCH010000624.1:0-6867 GCA_031386315.1 Pseudobdellovibrionaceae bacterium | reverse complement strand
GCGCGGGTGTATGTAGAGGCAGACCCGCAGGAGAGAGGCTGGTTCGTCGTGCTTTGCCTTGTCCTTATATATATTCGCTGTTTCAGGTGGTCTTCTAGCGCTTTAAAAATGTACCTTGGTCTGAATCGCACGATGCGATTCAGAAAGGCGTGCGCACGGATGGCCCCATTATCGAATTCACCAATCACTGCTGTAAAAACCAATGCACCCACCTCCCACAAAAAGAAGAAAGAGCCCCCTAATAATAGAAGAACGCATTTTTGCTCACAGTATTGACATGGATTTTTTTCATTATGAATCCCTGACAATAACTAAATGCGGCTTTGCGTGTAATTCGTTCTTGGGTGAGTTGTTCAACTGCAATAGAGACCATCTTCGCGTGAAAAAATCGTGGCATCGACAATGCTTAATGGGAACTCGAATACATTTTTTGAAATTTATTTTTCAATACTTTAAGGAGTTGTCATGTCTTCTGTTCTTCACAAATTACTTGTTGTTTCTACTGTTGTGTTTGGTGCTTCGCTTGCTCATGCGGCAGATGACTGTGATGGGATTCGTTCTGCGATTGCTAAGTTGCCAGTGCAGGGTGGTGTCGTGAATGTAGCTGCTGGATTGTATAACTGTGGCGAGCCGATTGTGATTGATCGTGACAATGTTGTTTTGCGTGGTGCTGGTAAAGATAAAGTGACTATTCGTTTGATGGATCAAGTTCATCGTCCGATTCTTGTGATCGGCGACAGACATATCGTGCAAAATGAAAAAGGACAGTATGTTGTTACTAAGCGTGTGAAAAATATTAAAGTTTCTGGTTTTACTTTGGATGGCAATCGCGCCAATCACGATGTGACTAAAGAGTGTGGCGAAACTCATTGTGATGGTGATCCAAGTTCTATTCGTAACAACGGGATCACGATTCGTGGTGCGAGTGATGTGGTAGTTGAAGATATGATTGCCCACAGTACAATTTCTGGTGGAATGGTGACCGAGAAATATTGCGAGCGTTTGACCATTCGTAATTACGAATCTTATAACAATTATTTTGACGGTCTTGCTGGTTACGAAACCGAACAAAGCACTTTTGAAAATATGTATCTTCACAACAATCGTGGTGCGGGTATTTCTTTAGATATCAACTTCAACAACAACACATTGATCAGATCACGTTTGCATGACAACGGTGACGTGGGTATTTTTGCGCGCTTTCTTCGTGGAAATAAATTTATCCAAGTGGATATTCAACGCAGTGGTAATCACGGAGTTTTCTTAGCGGCAGCTGAGTCTGTGGGAACTTGTGCGCAAGACAATACGTTTGCTTCGGTTCGTATCAACGGTTCGAAGGGTGCTGCTTTGCGTTTAAATGATGACTGCGCGGGTAACAGAATCACTGGCAACTCGGATATAACAAACAACCAGTACGGCACAGTGAGCGAAAAGGTTACAGGTTCTGTGTTTATTGGAAACAACGTTGCGCGTTAATTTTTTCAAGGTGACTCTATAATCAGAGTCGCCTTAAATTCCCGGTCTCGTTATACAGACAAGATCGGGGGGTCCTTGAAAGCATCATTGTATGTTTTGTTTTTTGTATTGGTTTGCCTTTTTTCAAACCAGCAAGCTGTAGCCGGAGTCGTCGACATTCGCGACAATCAACTCTGGATCGATAACCAAGCTCAACCACAACTCTTCGGCGCTGAACTTCAGTACTTCCGTTTGCGCGGGGGCCAGGGGCGAAATATTCCACGCGCCAAAGTGATCGCGCTTTGGAACCAAGCTCTGGATCGTATGGTCGAAGCAAAAATGAATGCCATCAGCTTTTATATCCCATGGGATTTTCATGAATACGCTGAAGGCAAATTCGATTTCAAAGGAACCGTGGATGAAGACGGTGATGGCAATCCCGATTATCCATCTCGCGATGTTGTTACGTTTTTAAAATTGATCGAAAAACATGGTATCAAACATATCATGGCGCGCCCAGGGCCTTACATCAATGCCGAGTGGGGTTTTCTAGGTTTCGGAGCCATCCCCTTGTGGTTCCATCAAAAATATCCTGATAGTCATATGCAAAACGCCCAAGGGCTGCGCACAAAACTTTACGACTATCACAGTGCCGATTTGCTTCGTCACACGCAGATTTGGTTCAAAGAAGTTTACACAAAAGTTTTAGCAAAATATATCGGTGTTGGCCGTCCGATTTCTTTCATGCAACTGGATAATGAAACAAACTTTATGTGGCAGTCATTGTACAACCATGACTACAGTCCACGTGCTGTGAAGCGCTACCAGCAATTTCTGATGAAAAAATACGGTCCATTGCCTTTTGTAAATGCCGTCCATCAGCGTGAATGGAAGCAGTGGAGCGATATTCGTCCTCCGATTGCCCCGTGGTTGAACCTAGCTGAAGACCAAGATTGGTATCGCTTCCAAGATGAAAGCATCCATTCCTATTTACAATTAGTTCGTACCTATTGGGAAAACCTTGGCGTGCGTGAGCCGCAGGTGCTTTTCACATTGGCCGAAAGTTACAATGCAACGGCGACTGGTCTTTTGCCTAATTATCACTATCGCAATGAAGCCAACAAAACGGGTATGATGACAGTGAATTTGTATCCGAAAACCTATGACATCGGTGATGGTGCACTTTTGAATACTCCATTCAAAGCAGATCATGATGTGAAAGCAGCAGACCGTGCTAAAGAAGCTTATATGGGGCGTGGCAGTGAGTGGGCCATGGGACCTGAGATTCAGGGCGGTTGGTGGAAGGGTGTTCCAGTTTCTGCGGAAGGCCGTCGTCAGACTTACTTAACTGTTCTGGGTCATGGCTTGAAGGCTTTCTTTGTTTATTATTTCAATGAAGGCCAAAATTGGCAAAGTGACTGGGGACCAGATCAAGTGCGTCCTTATTTCAACACACTTCGTTCAACACCAGAATATGCTTCTTTTGCAGACAATCAGTTGCCAGAAAAATTTTGGAACGAATTGCAAGCCACTGTGGATCGCCAAGTGATCGTGGGCTTGGATGTTCGTCATTTGACTCGTCAAGATTTGGCAGAGGCCCGTGAGCTTTTCTTTGATGCTCCGTTGGATGGCAATGCGCAACCACGTGGCCACTTCAATGATTTGAAAGAACTCGGCGAAAAAGTGATTGCTCCGAATAAAGAATTTTTAGGACGTGCCGTTGAGATGACAGACCCTGTTTGTTTTATCAAAGATGATAATCAACATGTGCCAAGTCCCATCCCGGGGTTGGATTCAGTGGCATTCAATAGTGATTGGGCTTCGGGGTTGCTAGGCTATTTGCTTCAGGCCGGCGTGAATCCACGCTTTGTGCACTGGGGATTAAATCCTGCCAGTGATCTACATGCATGCCGTGTGATTTTGTTTCAAGACAGTGGCATTGCAAATCCTGATTTGCTTAAAACTTTGAAAGCTCTTGTGAAGCGTGGAAAAACTGTTGTGAGCTTCTTGGGTGACCAAATGTCTAAGGTTGTGGGCTTGCAAGTGGGTCGCACAAAAATCAATCCGAATGGCTCTGCTATCATTGACTTCAATGGCGAAAAATTCGCAGCCAATGGATCGGTATTGTTTTCGTACGACTTGAGTCGCAGTGCCGAGTGCGAAGCGCAACTATTCCACGGTGCAAACACTGTGGGCTATCGTTGTGCGGTGGATGGCAAGGCGAATTCTTTGTGGCAAGTGGGAACACTTTTTTATGATGTGTTTAATTCGAATGCCTACGGATTTTTGAACGACGTACCTGCACGTCGTGCTTGGTTAGACAAATTACTCAGCGAGACAGGTGTTGTGCCACAGGTTCGTGTTGTGGGCGGCGGGGACCGCTTGGCGGTTTATGGTCGTCGTGATCCAAAGGGCAACAGCAAATGGATTACAATTAAAAATTCACAGGAAAAAAGCGTTAGCTTCCGCATTGAAGTGCAAGATGTGCAAGCAAGTGCGGTGTACGCTGTTACAAATCTATTCACTTCTGTGCGAAGCGTTCTAACAGGGCAGCAAATTCGCACCGGCGGATTCGCAGGGGACCTTAATGCCAACGGCAGCACGGTTTACTTCATTGAAAAGCAGTAATTTGATTTCGTATTTGCAGATGGCGTTCATGGCCATCTGCTTGAGCGCATCGGGCGCACAGGCAGCCACTGGTTTTGAAGATTGGTTGAAGGCGCAATCTCTGATTTCGCTCACTCGTATGAATGATAATATTTCGCCTGTGGGTACAGTGCCGGGGACTGTGATTGCGTCTCCGCAGCGGCAAGACCCTGATTATTATTTTCACTGGATTCGTGATTCTGCTTTGGTTTTAGATGCGGTCTTAATTTACAAAGACTCACCTAAATACGCACCGATTTGGAAAAAGACCCTCACAGACTTCGTGAATTTTTCAAAGCAGTTGCAAGTCACTGCCAGTCTGACCGGATTGGGTGAGCCTCGTTACAATACCGATGGGACTCCATTCAATGGTCCATGGGCACGTCCGCAAAATGATGGGCCGGCATTGCGAATCATCGCCTTGTACAATGCTTTGATTATTTTAGATCAAGAGCCACCTTCAAGCGAGCGCGCGTATTTGCAATCTAGCATTGCAAGCATCATACACATCGACTTGAAATATATTCTGACCCACTGGCAATCACCTTGTTATGATTTATGGGAAGAAGTGCGTGGCCAACATTTTTATACAAGCTTGGCTCAGCTTGCTGCCTTTGAAAAATCTTTGACCCGTGCAGAACTCACTTTGCCCGAGACCTACAGCGTGCGCGATCTTTTGCGACTGGAACTTGATAAATACTGGAAAGCCAACAAAGGTTATTTTGCCGCGACTCGTGATCGTCTCGACGGGGCCGAGGGTTATAAATTCACAGATCTTGATACCGCGATTGTTCTGGGTGTCTTGCATGCCCAACGTGATGGTGAAGCATTCTCGGTACGAGATGAACGAGTGCTTTCAACGGCGTTGAAGTTAGAAAAAAAATTCGCTGCAATCTATGTTGTGAATGCCGATATTAATCAGGCCCCGGCCATTGGACGTTACGAAGATGATGTCTATTTCGGTGGAAACCCTTGGTATATTACAACAGCGGCTTTTTCTGAGTTGTTGTACAAATTAGCGAATAGTATTGAGAGCAATCCTGATTTTGTAATCACCAGTATCAATGTTGATTTCTTTGAGAATATTTTAAAAGCAAAAATCATGGTGGGGACAAACCTGCAGACTGATGCTATTTTGAAGCGACAAACTGTCTCTGCTCTGCGGACCCGAGGCGATCAGTTTCTAGAGAAGTTCCATGTCTACACTCCCGTTGGTGGTGGGCTTGCCGAGCAATTCGAAAGAGCAGACGGAAGACCGATGTCAGCACGTGATTTGACCTGGAGCTACGCAGCCTTTTTGACGGCGCTGAAGTTTCGGTAAAATTTTATACTGTATTAGTGCGCATTTAAATGCGTGCTTTCGAGTTTTCGTCCTCTATAGCTCACACATATCGTAGCGTCAGGGCTGCGTGAATTATTGGTTAAGTGTCAAAAAGTTATGCAAGCATAAATTTTTTATATAAGCATACTGATTTTGACCCAAGGTTTTTCTAGCAGTGGTATAACTTGAAAAAATTATTTTTTCGAAAAGGATCTTATGAAAATTCTCTTATTTGCCATGGCTTTGACTCTTGGTACATTTTCTTCCACCGCGTTTGCTGCAGAGATCTGTACTGAAACGGTTTTAAATTCACTTCAGCAAATTGAAAAAGCGGGCAGGCTGACAGTTACGGATTGCTTGAATTTGAAGCAAGAGAATTTGATGAGAGAGTTTTCAGGCAAACCGCCTGTAACAGAATGCACGACGGGCGAAAAAGTTATAGATGTTAAGTCTGTAACAGATGCATGTGAAAAAAGTGGTTACTAATAGTAAGTCGAGTTTAGAAATAGTTTGGAATTTTGATTTAAACGGAAATATATGAAGAAAATTTTTATTTTTATTTTACTAATTTCAGCTCAAACGAAAGCTACCAGTGAAATTTCTTTTAATGTGGGAGAGCTTGCTGAAAAAGCGGTACTTTCAAAGACATTAGGCGATTCAACTTCGGGTTGGTTTTTGCCATTTCATTTTACGTACAACTATTCTATTGAATCTGACTCCGTGTTTTCTACAGAAATTATCTATAGAAGCGATACACATGGAACATTTGAAAATTACAGCGAGTTTTTACTTTTGCTAGGGTTCGAACGAAAGCTTGTTGACAGTTCTTGGGTGTGGGGCTTGAAGGCGGGAGCCGGCACGGCCTCTGGCACAATCGCTGATGATTCTGGCTACAGCTCTGTAACTAACAGAGACTATGCGTGCAGCGAAGTCGTGGGACAGATAAGCATTCAAAAAAAAATTAACTGGGAGTCAAATTGGACTTCTTCGATAGGGGGCGCCTTTTTGGCCATTGTTCCCTTATCTTGTAAGAATGAGCCCCAGTGGAGCGCTATTGGACTATTAGTCCACCGATATGTGCCAGTACTCAAGTGGGAGATAGGATATAAATTTTAGCATTCGAAACTCAGAAATCTAGTTTCGCCGCATTTTACGAGACGAGTGAAGGAAAGGGGCTGTTATTGTGAGTGAGCCATGCAGCCCACTCGTTGGTACCCTAGGCCTTCGAGCCTTTGAAACCGTAGTAAGCGATGTACAAGTAGCAAACCGCTGGAAGTACAAAGGCTAAGTGCAAGCCGACGTTGTCGGCGAGGACTCCGTGAAGAAGTGGAATGATCGCGCCGCCGACGATGGCCATGATCAAAAGGCTTGAAGCCTTTTCTGTTTTAGGTCCCAAGCCACGGATACCCAAGCTGAAAATTGTCGGGAACATGATCGAGTTGAAA
>JANNCH010000623.1:0-3125 GCA_031386315.1 Pseudobdellovibrionaceae bacterium | reverse complement strand
GAAATTTGCTGCGATGGCGTGGTTTGTAAGTGCCTTTTCTTTCTGTGAGCAAATCGAGTGTGACTAGCCGATTGAGAAGTTTTTTTAAATCAGGGGCTGTTATCTTTTGATTTTTTTCTATGTCTCGTAAACTGCGTTTTTCAATGGCGACGCACCAAAAGGCCATGAGTAAGTTTTTATTTTTTAACAAAGACTCTTCCTGTGTGCGGGTAAGGATCACTTCGGCTATCGAAGATTTCTCAGCCATAGCAAGTAAAGTGCCAGGCAAAATATCCAGGCACTCGCAGATTTGCAGTATACGTCGAAAAGAAATGTCTTTGGCTGTGAGCATTTTTTTAACTCCGGACTCGCTCATTTTTAAATTCAAGGCGAGATCTTCATAGGTCAGGCCTCGTTCTTTCAGAGCTTTCTTAATACCGCGGATATAAAGCTGGTGTTCCATGTGAAGCCTCCAAAGACCCTAAATAGTACCTTTAATTGGAACTATTTAATCTTATAATGTCATAAAAGTACCTTAATTATAATATCTAGGTATGGAAAACACGACTTATTTTAAAAACAGAAGACAGTTACTGGGCGAAAGATACTCGCGCAGCCTTTTTGTGATCCCTTCGGGGACTCAGGCCATGCGTTCACATTCGGTGGGATATCGTTATAAAACACCCTCCGACTTTTTTTATCTGACGGGTTTAGAAATGGCTGATGCTATTTTGATCGTAGCCGGTCAGAAATCCTATTTGTTGCGTGAAGCGGCAGATTCATTGAAGCAATTGTGGGGTGATGAAGAGGTTTTATCTGCAAAAAGTTTAGCCACTTTATCGGATGTGCAATTGGCTGAGCGTAGTCAGTTGGAAGAAATTATTCGAAGTCATGCTATGGATATTGATCGAGTGGCCTTACCATTGGGACGGGATGTTCAGCTAGAGCAGCAAATCCTGAGTTTGCTCAGTCATAGTCGTCGTCTGCGCGGTCGCTTTGAGGGGGCGCCATTGATGCTTTGTGATTCACGCACTCTGGTGGGGTCATTGCGTCTAGTGAAAGATACGCAAGAGATCGAGTCCATGCGACAGGCGGCACGGCGTTCCTCTTTGGTTCATACAGAACTCATGAAGCAATCATTTGTTGGCAAGACTGAAAAAGAAATCTGCGTCTGGATTGAATCTGAATTTTTAAAACAAGGAATGCTATGGACGGCCTATGAAACCATCGTTGGAGCGGGGATTCGCTCGACTGTTTTGCATGCGCGGGCATCGAACAAGATAGTGCAGCAAGGAGAGTTAATACTTGTGGATGCTGGTGGTGAGTGGCAAGGCTATTGTGCCGACATCACGCGTGTGATTCCAGCTGGAAAGAAATTCTCAAGCGAGCAGCGTGAGGTCTATCAAAAAGTCTTAGACGTGCAAAAGTCTGTCATTCAAGCAGTGCGCCCAGGGCAGACTCTTCAGGGCTTGCATGAAATGGTCACAGAGGTATTCGGGGAATTTTTCCGCATGCCGCATATGACGTCCCATTGGATTGGGCTGGATGTTCACGATCCATCGGCCTATGTCGATGACAACGGAAAAGCTATCCTGCTGGTAGCTGGCATGTGCTTCACCGTAGAGCCTGGTATTTACCTGCCTGAGCGAGGTTTTGGCATTCGTATTGAAGATGATATCTTAGTCACAGCTACAGGCAGTGAAGTGCTTTCTGTTGCGCCTAAAGAAGTCGACGAGATCGAGTTCATTAAGACCATGGTCTAGTTAAGATTTTTTAAGGATGTGCTTCAAAAAAAGCATGATAGACCATTCACCGAACCTTTATCAGGAGCGGGAATGACGTTGTTTAAAAATTTAAGAGAACTTTTGCTGCTGCCCAAAAAAGAAAAATCCCTGTGTATGGTGGTTTCAGAGCAAGAGGGCGCCGAAATTTGGATTGCTGGTAAAAAGACAAATTATTGCACACCAAAGCTGGTTGTTGTGCCCAAAGATAAAGATGTATTAGTCGAAGTTAAGCAAGTGGGCTTTGAACCCCACCGCACCTGGGTGCGCAGCACACACAACTTAAGTTTTCATTACTGTGATTTGAAACGGATTCCACTAAGAGTTGTGGATTCGATGGTAGCTCCTATTGAAATGACTTAGCAAGATTTGCAAAGAAATGACGTTTAAAACTTTATCGAAACATCACTAGTGCAGTTGTAGTATGGCTGTTGATCAAGACTGTAGCTGCATGAAATTGATTTTGCAGTGTATGTACTGCCACCTTTTTTCACGTCATCAAGAGCAATCGCATTCTTTTCACTCAAGTGCTGGAAAAAAATATTATTATTGCCTTCGATATTTTTTAGACTACCTTTTGAAAACTGAGCAGAGCAGGCAAATTTTTTGGGCGATCCAGAGCCAATACTACAAACAATATTTTTTACATCGATTGTCATAGGAGCGCTCAGTTTCGCCTGGAAATTGTCTGTCTTGACGAGTATTTCAAATATTTCTTTGGTCGCTGTCGCAGGTGTTGCATGGGTACAGATGCCAAATAACATGGATAAAGCAAAGATGATGATTTTCATTCTGACTCCTTGAGCTTTAGTTAAATTGGCACATGAGCTGCTAAGACAATGATTAATTCTCACCAGTAGCGTCAAGTTTTCTAGGCTGTTGTGTTGTTTGTTTTTAATGCAGGGTTTTTGGTGCTCCTGTGGTTTGAAAGATATTGACAGTGGTCATCCATTCAAAGAATTTGACTGCATGCATATTCTTACTGAAATCGAAAAGTTCAATGATAGCTTAGAGATCGAAGCTTCGGTCACTCCCCCTTCAAGCTGGTGTGTAAACCCCGAGTTTGTTGAGCTTGATCAACAGCTACTAAAAAACCAGTGGCAGTTTGTGGCATCAATAGACCAATTCACAGAACCCGGATCCTATGTCGCCGGTGATTTCGCGGGCGAGCCTTATCTTATCACTCGAACTGAATCGGGCGAGCTCAAGGCTTTCTATAACGTATGTAAACATCATGCCGCCGAGCTTTTGGTAGGAAGCGGTTGCACACGTGAAATCGTCTGCCCCTATCATGCCTGGTCCTATGCATTGGACGGTCGCTTGAAAAAAGCTCCGCAAATGGCTGGTGTTAAAAATTTCGATCGC
>JANNCH010000618.1:0-1521 GCA_031386315.1 Pseudobdellovibrionaceae bacterium | reverse complement strand
GCCACGAACAATTTCAAATGTCGTTTGTTTGTTAAAACTACGCAAGCGCGCACCGGCAAAACTATTCAGCACAATCAAAGGCTGCGCAGTTTTTAGTGAGCTTGCATGCATGACTCTAGCTTTTTCTAAAGCATCGGCTTTCAATACAAACTCATAACTCATATCCGGATTTTTCAAATCTAAAGCTCGCAGCGTGTTTGCGTAGCGTACAGTGATGTGATCAGTGAATGGATCATACTGAATATGATCGCTGAAAAGTTTGTACTCTGTGCTTTGAAACGTAAACTTGCGCACAGCACGCAATTGACTGACTAGAAAAATCACCCGTGGCAAAATCAAGTGAGATGTATTGATGATGAATTTAAAGCTGTGATTCTTAAGCTGTGCGAACATTTTTAGACTAGCTAGTGGACCTTTGGATAGTGCTATGACTTTATCCACCGATGCTAGGTTTTTATAGATTGGTAAAGTGGCTTGGTCTGACAGGACCCAAATTTGATGATCTTGAAAGGATTTTTTTAATTCTCGCAAGAATCCAGTGGATGTGATGCTGTCGCCGATCTTGTTATCAAGGCGCAAAACCAAAATGATTTTTTCACTCTCAGTCTCGCTTACGAAACGTGAATTATGGGCAAAAAACAACTTACATAAATAGACTGATATAGCCCGCATACCATCGATACGTGCATGATTCCATTCGCGAATTTTTTGACTCAATTTCATACACGCACTCTCTCATCGCGAGATTACCAATGCCTTGGTCTTGCGCAAAATGCCCAGCCAAGATCTAGTTTCAGGCCCAAAACCAACGTCTGTAGAGTTTTCACTCAGGTCCGAAAAAAAACTGCCCGACAGGTCGTATTATCACATGGAGACATGTATGACAGCAAGAACTAGCATCACGGCTCTGATCGGTATTTTAATGGGTTTGTCTTTGCACTCACAACCAGCTCAAGCACAAATCATCGACTCGCCATTTGAAAACGAACTCTTCACAAATCTGGATGTGCCCGCCAATCCTGATCAAGAAGAAGCATCGGTGAACACCTTTGCAACCAAAGCCGTGGCTACTCCAGATGTACCCACAGGACTTAGCACGAAAGATATGACTCCGGCGTGCGATCCTCGCCGTCTTGAAGACAGCGCATTGGCAGCGAAAACAATGCCTGAATACTATAAGACTTTAAAAGATTATTTTGCACGCTGCCAAGGTGAGCTGAATCAAAATTCACTCTCTGGTATGGATGCGCTGAGTGGACAAGGTCGTACAAAATATGAATTCAATGATTATCCGTTGATTACGGATATGAAGATTAGCCTCAAAGATGGAACAATAGTTCCGGCGACGTTGGCTTTGAAAAAAGATTCACGTCCCCGCCCATTGGTTATCGTTAAATGTGGAGTTTTCTGCTCGGCAGGACAAAGCCCCGCAAATCGCGTTTACTTAATGCATCTATTTGATCAAAGCCCCTTCAACGTTTTGCTTTTAGCAAGTACGACAGGAATGGATTATATTGAAAC
>JANNCH010000550.1:0-2291 GCA_031386315.1 Pseudobdellovibrionaceae bacterium | reverse complement strand
AACCCGAAGGTCGTAGGTTCAAATCCTGCCCCCGCAACCATTTTTCAAAATAGTCTAAGTACTCAAAATCACAAGATAATTTAAAACACTTCCGAAGCTCCAAAAACACTTTGTTCATCCTCATTTTTTGCAAAAGGGTCAACAAAGGGTCAACCACTTTTCCTAATCCTTTCAAACCACACCAAACAAATCCAAAATCATTTTCCACTGAAAGTGCAAAGTCTCATCACTTCACAAGTTTCAACGTACTCTCACCATCCTCCTTCCTCGAAGCAATCACAAAAATTTCTGACAGTTTTTCTGCCGAACCCGCCACCATGTGCACTCAATTCTAAGCGCTTGTAAGCCTTTACTGCGCCGAGGCGCGGTGAAGACCATAGGTTTAAGCATCTTTAGATCCGCATTTTCGCAAAATTTATCTAAAAAGAGTGCATCGCTCAGTCTGTTTCGCTAAAATAATTTCTTTAGGAGTTTCATGTCTCAAAATTCAAAGCCAGAAAATAAGTTTGCTCCGCCATCAGATGTTAAGTCCGTCCTTGCGATGGCAAAAAAACCTAAAAAGGTCGTTGTGACTGCGGGTATGCCCTATGCGAATGGGCCACTTCATTTAGGACATTTGGCGGGGGCTCAGGTGCCTGCGGATATATATGCCCGTTGGATGCGCATGTTGATCGGTGCAGAGAATGTTTTATTTGTGAATGGTAACGATGATCATGGTTCCACCAGTGAGGTGGCAGCGGTCAAGGCTGGCAAAAGTGTGCGAGAATTCATTGATACGATTCATGATCAGCAAAAAGAGACTCTGAAAAAATACTCTATTCAAACGGATGTCTTCACGGGAACTTCGCGCTCCGAGACCTATTCTTTGCACGAGGCCTACTCACAAGATTTTTTGCGCCTTCTTTTTAAAAATGAACTTTTAGAAAAACGCACGACCAAGCAGTGGTTCGATCCAAAGATGAATCGTTTTCTTCAAGATCGCTTCGTTCGTGGAACCTGCCCTAGTTGTGGCAATACAGAAGCCTATTCGGACGAGTGCGACGTTTGCAGCACGCAGTTTGATCCTAGCATGCTCAAAGATCCTCGCAGTCAATTGAGTGATGCGAAGCCTGAGCTCAAAGACACGGCCCATTGGTGGCTGAATATGTGGAAGGTGGCAGACCCATTGAAGGCCTGGATTGAAACTAAGCAGAAAGCTTGGCGTTCGGCTGTGGTGCAAGAGGTCTCCAATACAGTTTTGATTGGTTGCCGTTTTGAAAATCAATTCGAAGAAAAATACAAAGAAATCAAAGAGACTTTGCCAAAGCATAAGTCGCGCTACATTCCCGGCAAAAAAGTGGAATGTCTATTTGATAACAAAACGGAATTGGCAACAGGACAAGCCATTTTGGAAGCCGCGGGCATTCCTTCATCTGTCACCGATAAATGGGGTTACCGTCCGATCACGCGTGACGTTTCATGGGGAATCCCTGTCCCACCAGAGTTAGATCCTGAAATGAAAGGCAAAACTCTTTACGTATGGCCGGATTCATTGATTGCGCCGATTGTTTTTACACAAGTGGCGTTAAAGCAAGCAGGTCGTGATCCAGAATTGTACAAAGAGTTCTGGTGTGACCCCGAAGCCAGCGTTGTGCAATTTTTAGGGCAAGATAATGTTTTCTTTTACGTGATCATGCAGGGCTCAATGTGGTTGGGGCATAAAAAAGATCCTCAGGCCTTGCCGGCCAAAGGTGATTTGCAAATGACTGAGATTCTCAGTGTCTATCACTTAATGATCAACGGCGAGAAAATGAGCAAATCCACAGGCAATTTCTACACCGGCGATCAATTGCTCGAGATGGGATATTCTGCAGATCAAGTTCGTTACTTCTTGGCACTATTAAGTTTGCCTGTGAAGGCTTCCAATTTTGATTTTGAACACTTTGCAGAACGCAATAAATTTTTAGCTGGTCCGTTGAACGCTGCCTTAGAAAAACCTGTTTCGGCCTGTCACTCAAAATATGGTAGCAAGGTTCCAGAGGGTAAGCTTATTGGCAAGGCCGAGGCCGAGACCATAAAGCTTGTGCAGTTGTATTTGCGTTCTATGCAAAAAGGGGATTACTCGACTTTGTTAGGGCAAATCGAAAACTATGCTCGTCAGATCAATTCATTGTTCACACAGTATAAACCGCATGATGATCGCGCCCCCGAGGTCGAGCGCAAAGATGCATTGTATACATGCTTTTATGTTTTAAAGAATTTGATGATCATGCTAGCGCCCTTTGTGCCTGAGACAATGAATCAGGTTCGTT
>JANNCH010000482.1:0-2446 GCA_031386315.1 Pseudobdellovibrionaceae bacterium | reverse complement strand
AGAAGATTTGGTGCGATTTCTTCCATATGCTTGATCGCTCGCTTTGCATTCTGAACTGAGTATAAAAGCCGCTTGTTCTCGCTGGCCTCTTTCGATTTACCCACAATTTGTTCCGGGCTTACGTTAGGTCTTTCTGCCGTTTTGGCCCAGCCAATGTAGATTCGTGACCGTTCCATCAAATCGGCAATCGCAGAAGCGGGTGACTCAGAGGCTCGTCCGATCAACGCATTCCCCATCAGTGACGATGGAAGTTTTCCTTTGCTGTTCGCATTGTGATATTGGATGTGAAGCTCATCTGCACAGGCGAGCAGGAATCCAGTGAGGTAGGCAGGCTTATTCATATAGTTTTCTTGTGATAATTTGAGTAGGGAAAGTAATGTGCCCATGAGACTTACAGTTTTTAAGAGTGCCCATTTTGGATCGTTTGAACTTCCGGGAGCAGCAATGAATTTTTGCCAGAGTCCCTGGCTACCGAATGGGTCTTTGTGGAGTATTTCACCGCCATGAACGAGAAGAGAATGAGAGCGCTGAAGAAGCAGCCCTAGCAAGTCCAGTGCTGCATTCTCTCCTGCTTCGTCATGAAGGCGATTCAGAAACAGATCGAGAATCTTGCCAACCGGAGGGGCATTGAGGCGGGCCGACTGGCTTCCATCGCGCACCCATTGATGGGTCAGGAGGCTAGAAATTTCCTCGGGAAATAAGAGACTTGGAGCGATCAAACGGAATCCATCAGCACCTTTGAACGATATCGGGATTCGCAGTGATGAAGGGAGATTATTTTCCGTTCCCTGCCACCTGTGGACCGCATCCACGAAGTGGCGGATGGATATGCGATTTCCGTAAGCCAACTGGATTTGACCAGGCGAAATCTGGCGGATCAACAGAAGGGTTAAAATTCCATTCGGGAACCGGGAGAGCTTTTCCTCAAAAGCAAGACAGACGGGCTCCGCTGCCTGATTGAAGGCAGATTTACGTCGAGCCTTGGCGCGAATTTCTAACTCCGCCTGCGTCGGCTCCTCATCGTCATCGTCCGCGCTGGCCGAAACACGTTTGCCGAACGGCGCAACAGGAGCGAGACCATCGCCTGTTCCAAAGCTGGGGAATGCTATCAGAATATCAGAGGATTCCTTCTTTTTGCCGTTTTTGTCTTCGAGCTTGCCGTTCCGAAGTGTGCGCCAGGTCTTGTCCTGATTCTCGGGGCTGGTGATGCTCTTCATTGCGCCTACCAGTGATCTCGATAGATCCTCCCCGATGGAAAATCCCTCTGCTTCCGCCCGATGATAGCGATCATTGCAAGGAACACCTTGTGATCCGCCTTTTTTTGAATACGGAGCCTGTTCCTTATTGATGACCGGCCGGATGGCAAAGCCACCAAAGGGCTTTGCGAGGATCTGTCTGTCGGGCGAATTGAATGCGCAAAGCACAAGCTCAGACGAGTCACCTGAGCTATTTGACCCTGACTCACCAGTAAGGCCACGAAGGACGATCTGATGCACATCCCGATTGTGAAGCGTAAACGCGGCTGAGAATGGGTCATAGAAATCGAAGATGATCTGAATTCCAGATTCTACTTTGGGAGGTTTGTTCTTTTGCTCTTTTTTTTGACCAACAAGAAGCAACGCGAAAGTAGCGAGAAGCTCTTTGGTCAGATTATTCGAGCAATGTTGTTTGATTGCCTTTAAAAGGAGCAGCCCTGTTCTGGCGGGATCTTTGCTAAATTTTTGGAAGGCGAGAGCGAACTCCTTCAGCTTTGCCAAATCTGACGAGAAATCGTCATTCCAGCCGAGTATCCGCGCGCCTTGCCCTAGGGAGAGATCCGTAAAATCCTGCACACTCAGTTGATTCGCAGGGTCAGCTTCAAGCTCATTCACGGCAATCAGCCAAGATGCAGCATTTGGCGACTTAGCATTCGATTTGGTGATTAACGATTCCCGCCGGGGATCATCCGAAGACAATTGGAAAATTGGGGCATTTGGGCGAACCGCAGGAAAGTATTTGAAATTTCCTTTCCGGAGAGTCCACAGCCCAGGAATCTCACCTTCCAGAGGCAGTCGCAGATCGGTGATGTTTCCTTCCGCGTCGATCTTTGCGATCAACGTTTTGAGAGACGAAAGCCCCGGCGGTGATAGGAAATTCGAGTGGGTGAGGGAGATCCCTTGCCCAGCCGCATCCAAACTCTGTTTCAAAGTGTAAAGTTCAGCTAGCATGATCTCAGGTGGTTTGGAACTTCAACTTGCCGTTCACCAGCAGTGCCTTGGGAAACAACAGGGTGCCGGAATCGATTTCTCCGATACAGAATGAGGGCCGATACTGGCCGTTCACCGGGGCGTCCCATGCGGAGAGGAGAAAGGCTGGGATCTGTTCATTCACCCCGACTGGCGGATCGGCCGTGATGACAGGTCCGAAGTAAGTTGGGAGAAATTCCTTCCAGCCAAGGCTTGGGGCA
>JANNCH010000415.1:0-6425 GCA_031386315.1 Pseudobdellovibrionaceae bacterium | reverse complement strand
CAGATTCTTCAACTAGCAAAAGAGCTCAACCCGAACGTTGAAAAATCAGCAAAAAATGAGAATGAGCTTCGTCAAATACTTCTTCTTTCAGCCTATGCAGATCGATTGTGTCGGCGACGCAAAAGTACCGATCGCGCTTTGATGGTGGGCGGCCGTGGAGTAAAAATCACAGCGCATTCACTTGTAAAAAATAAAGAATTTTTTATCGCCCTCAATGGTGTCGAAGGCAGTAGCGATAGCGAAACCATGGTTAGTCTTGCCGGTGGCATTGACAAAGAATTCTTATTTGAAAAATATAGAAATCAAATTCAAAAGAAAAAATGTATTATTTTTTCAGATGAAAAATCTCAGTTCTATATTCAAGAAGTAAAAACATTGTTCGAACTACCCCTTGAAGAGCCCACACTGATACCCGCGACGGCAGCACAGGTTGCTGAAAAACTCCCGGAAGTGATGACTGAAAACTGGAATATGGTTTTAAAAGAAAATGAAAAATTGGCGCATTGGGTGCAAAAAATTAATTTCTTAAAAGTGCATGCCCACGAAATAGTACAAGATATTTTGGATGACAGCGGGCTCAAGCAAGAATTGCGATTAGAAGCTTTTTCACAGGCTTGCTTGGGTGAAAACAAAATGCTCGAAGTTTTCAAAAAGGATTTGGTCTATTTTTTCGAAAATATTTTACCGCATAGCCTGCAACAGACTCTGCGTAACGAGCTACCCGATACGCTGAAGGTTCCCAGTGGCAGTCAAATTGTCGTGCACTACCCATCGGATAAGCCGCCTTACATAGAGGTGCGTATACAAGAAATTTTCGGATGGACACAAACACCAAAAGTTATGTTCCAAAAAATACCTGTGGTGATTCGCTTGCTGAGTCCGAATTTCAGACCCGTACAGATCACTAGTCATTTGGAAAGCTTTTGGCGAACAGGCTACGCAGAAGTGCGCAAAGAATTAAGACTGAAATACCCAAAACATCAATGGCCCGAAAATCCTGCCGACGGCATCGCCGAGGCCAAGGGGCGTAGACGCTTTTAAGCCATTACTTTCTAGTGCAGTTATAGCGAGTGACGTCGAGGATGTCCATGACCGCATCCACTTGATCACGAGAACCAAACAGGGACCAATCCCTTTCAACCAATAGCATATCCTCCATAGCCTCTTGCTGAATGTTCACATCGTTCGATGATTTGAATTGCACTTGGGCCGCAGAATACTGTTTTTCAAATGACTGGTATTTTACAAAAGAATTTGAAAGATCTTTACCATTCTTAGTACATAAAATAGAAAGGCCTTCAATAAAGTAGTTATTGGACTTCATACATTTAGATTGCTCAGTAGAAAGTGTTTCCCACTTTTTCAAAGGGGTCACTTTATTAAAACAGGTATCACTGCTAGGCGTAGCCAAAGCGGCAACTGAAAAGTAAAAAATTCCAAAAAGTGCCAAAAATCTAAACATACGACCCCCCGCAAATAAATCACAACACTTTTAAAGCCACTAGTCAGGCTACTGTCAAAATAATTGCGATATCTATGCCGAGGGCATATCGGGCAGATTTGCCCATAATTAAATTTTTTGCATGTTGAGCTAGCCTCAGACAGCATAGACCTCAACTTTGTTGTTTTAAGAACAAAGCTAGGTGAATCAACAGAAGCACACTATACTGCGCGCATATGTACAGCGAATATTCTTTTGTCTCTACATATAAGAATTAGAGCAAAATGCCGACCAAGTCTGTGCCTATGAAAAAAATTGCTAGCAAGAAAAAAAAATTAAAAATTAAAAAATCCGCTACAGAAAAAATGGGATCGCTCGAAAAGTTTAGAAGGATGGCAACGGTCATCCAGGATTCTAATGATGCGATTACATTTCAAGATTTAGAAGGCAATATCTTGGCCTGGAATCGAGGGGCTGAAATGATGTACGGCTATTCAGAGGCTGAGGCTCTCGACATGAACATTGTTGATACGGTTCCATTTGAGTATCAAGAAGAAGCACGTGGATTTTTGGCCTCTTTGAAACGAGGCGTCTTGGTCCCAACACTAGAGACAAAGCGTAAAACTAAAGATGGACGGATTTTAGATATCTGGCTGACAAATACTAAGCTAACTGATGACAAGGGGAAGCTGACAGGACTTGCTACGACAGAACGTGACATTTCAGAACGAAAGCGTTCAGAGGCTTCACTACGTGAAAAGTACCGCGAATTAGATTATCTACGTGAGGGGCAAATCGCACTATCTGAAAGTATGCGTGGCGAACAAATTATTTCACGTCTCGGTCAAAGTATTTTAAGTCACTTGGTTCCATTTACGAATGCACAAGTAGGCGCTTTTTATTTAGTTTCTGATGTTAAAAAACTTCAGCGCGTTAGTGGTTACGCCCTCTCAAAGGCCGATGAGTCGAGAAAGCAAATTGATTTTGGTGAAGGGCTTGTTGGTCAAGCAGCGCTCGAAAAGCGCACTTTGCTGATCGAGGATGTGCCTACCGCATATTTTAACAAAATACATTCTGCACTAGGCGAAATGGTACCTCGGTCACTTTTAATTTGTCCGATACTATATGAAAATGAAGTCACTGGCGTCATTGAACTAGGCTCTCTTTATTCGTTTACCGAACATCAAAGAATTTTCTTAAGTCATGTATCCGAAAATATCGGAATTGCGATCAATACCTCAGAAGTTCGCAAAAAAGTTCAAAAACAAAATGAAGCACTCAACGAAGCACAGGTCTTACTAGAAGAAAAAGCAAATGAAGTCCAACGTGCTAGTCAGTACAAAACAGAGTTTTTAGCAAATATGTCTCACGAACTAAGAACTCCACTAAATAGCTCTTTGATTCTTGCAAAACTGCTGATGGATAATTCCAAAGAAAATTTAACACCTGAACAAGTTCAATTTGCCGGGTCTATCTATTCTTCAAGTAAAGATTTGCTCAACCTGATCAACGATATCTTAGATCTTTCAAAAGTCGAAGCTGGAAAATTAGATATCCGAGTTGAAAAAGTAGAAATGACTAAAGTGCTGGAAGGATTGTCACAGACGTTCCAAGCTGTAGCACACGACAAGAAGCTGATTTTTGAAGTTCAAAACGAGCCTGACATGGCAAAATGGTTTCATACGGATCGACAAAGACTCGAACAAATTTTAAAGAATCTAGTTTCTAATGCAATCAAGTTTACAGAAAATGGCTCAGTGAAAATACGTCTCTTTAATTATGCGAAAGGTACTATTGGTTTTGAAGTCAGCGATTCAGGCATCGGCATACCTAAAGAACAACAGGCTATTATTTTTGAAGCTTTTCGACAGGCCGATGGAACAACCAATCGTAAATATGGTGGAACAGGTTTGGGCCTATCGATCTCTAGAGACTTGGCAAAACTACTGGGCGGAAGTATTCTTGTCGAGAGCACTCCTGGTAAGGGAAGTCGCTTTACCTTAATCTTGCCGGAAAATTTCAATGATTCAAATGTGCTGTCTGAACCTACATCAGATCTTATTTTCAAAAAAGAAATGAGAGACGCTGAAAAGTATCTTGGTCTTCCCTTCGAAGATGATCGTGCGCATCTGAATGCAGAATCACACACAATTTTAGTCATAGAAGACGATCTTAAGTTTGCAAAGATTTTACTGGATTTAGCCCGGGCATCGAACTTCAGCTGCATAGTTGGGCAAGGTGCAGATGAGGGCTTGGCACTCGCATTAGAATTTAAACCAGATGGCATACTATTGGATGTACGATTGCCAGATCATTTAGGTTTGACGGTGCTGGATCGATTGAAAGACAATTCAGATACACGACATATTCCAGTCTATGTCATGTCAGTGGAAGATTACCGACAAAATTCGTTAAATATGGGAAGTGCTGGCTTTCTTAAAAAGCCCGTTGAGCAAAGTCAAATTTTAAATATCTTTGCAAAAATAGATTCTAACTCTAGTAAGAAAATAAGAAAGGTTCTAATAATCGAAAATGAAACTATACAAAAAAAAGAAATTTTATACCTTTTTAAAAGTGACGAAACTGAAATCGTCATTGTCAGTTCAATAATTGAAGTCATTAGTGATTTGAAAAAAAGTATTTTTGACTGCTTAATTGTGGGTCCTGAAGTACTCGATTTTGTTGCTGAAAATGTCACTATTTTACCAAGTACGATTCTATTTTCAAAAAATGCATTATCAACTGAGCAAGAAAGCCTATTTAAAAAAGCATCAGCAATGATGACTATAAAATACTCTCGCTCAATCGAAAGACTTTTTCACGAAGCTACTTTGCTGATGCATATTCCTGAAAGAAGTATGTCCTCTTCACAAAAACAAATACTCAAATCTTCACGCAGCCGAGATCAAATCCTTGATGGGCGAAAAATACTAATAGTAGATGATGATATTAGAAATATTTTTGCTATGACGAGTGCCTTAGAAGAAAAGGGTGCTACTATTTTTGTTGGCCGTAACGGGCAAGAAGCCATCGATCAGCTAGAGCTAGACCCTGGGATGGATTTAGTTTTAATGGATATTATGATGCCTGAAATGGATGGCTATGAAGCTACGCGCAGAATTCGCAAACAGAAGCGATTTGCGAGACTGCCAATCATTGCAGTGACTGCAAAAGCCATGTTTGATGATCAAGAAAAGTGTTTAGAAGCCGGCACAAATGACTATGTGTCTAAGCCTGTCGATTTAGAAAAACTGCAATCATTAATTCGCGTTTGGATCTCACAGTGAGCAATAAGTTTGAAATTTTGATCGTAGATGATATGAAAGATAACTTGCTTGCACTAAATGCTCTATTAGAGCGAGAAGATGTGAAAATTTCACAGGCTCTTTCTGGCAATGTCGCACTCGAATTGCTGATGAAACATGACTTCTGCTTGGCTCTTATTGATGTCAATATGCCTCACATGAGCGGCTTTGAATTGGCTGAATTTATGCGTGGCTCAAAAAAGACAAAAAATGTTCCTATAATTTTTGTGACTGCAACCGCAAAAGATCAAAGCTTTTCATTTAAGGGTTATGAAAGCGGCGCGGTTGATTTTTTATTAAAACCACTCGATCCGCATGCAGTTAAAAGCAAAGTGAATGTTTTTATCGAACTTTTTCAACAAAAAAATGAACTGTGCAGACAACTAACTACTATCACTGAATTGATGGCAGATCTTAATGCATCAAAAGATGAAGCTGAGAAAGCAAATACTTCTAAAACACAGTTTTTAGCAAATATGTCCCATGAAATTAGAACGCCGATCGGTGCAATTCTTGGTTTTATCGATTTACTAAAGAACCCTGCGATTCTACAAAAAGACAAAGATAGTTACATGGTGGTTGTTGAAAAAAATTCTCAGCAGCTACTATCTCTTATCGATGACATTTTGGATTTATCCAAAGTCGAAGCCGGAAAAATGACTGTTGAGAATATTGAATTCTCATTGGCAGAAATGCTTAGTGATATTCAAGCAAGTATGAATCTCAAGGCTGAAAGCAAAGGAATTCAATTTATCTTTTTTATTGAAACTACTGCCCCACACCTGATCTGTACGGATCCAGTAAGACTACGACAAGTTTTAGGTAATGTTCTAGGCAATGCGATAAAGTTTACTGAGCGCGGCTCTGTAGAACTGAGAGTTTTCTATTCAGACCCCATGCTGAAATTTGTTGTCACAGACACTGGCCTTGGCATTACCAAAGAGCAAGGGGACTGTCTATTCGAACCTTTTTCACAGGCAGATTCTTCGACGACACGAAAATACGGTGGCACAGGTCTTGGTTTGATACTGTCTCGCCGTCTGTGCCAAGCTATGGGCGGGCGCTTAGATCTTGTTAATAGTCGGGCCAATGTAGGAAGTACTTTTTCGATCGAAGTGAATTCGCCACTATTACAAAATGCGATTATGTGTGACGAAAAAGAGCTTATGGGTTTTGGTGAGCCGCAGCCAGTGGCTCGAAATAATAAAAAAATGCTCATAGGTCTCAAAGTTTTATTAGTTGAAGACTCTCAAGACAATCAGATGTTAATTACTACGTATTTAGGAATGGAAGGCGCTGTTGTAAAGGTTGCTTCGGATGGATCTGAAGGTATAAACTGCGCTTTAGCAGAAGAATTTGACGTTGTCTTAATGGATATTCAAATGCCCGTATTAGACGGACATGAAGCAACTAAAAAACTTCGTAGCTTGAATTATGAAAAACCAATTATTGCACTCACAGCACACGCAATGAAAGAAGAAAAAGCAAAGTGTATTGCTTCAGGATTCACCGACTTTTTGGCAAAACCTCTGCAGCGTGATTTGCTTACAGCTGTTCTTACAAGATACATAAAGAAACCTACAAGCAAGCAATCCTCTAATGCAAAAAAAGGAAGCTAGCGACCAGCGACTTTTTCGCCTTGGCGATTTGCTTCGACTCGGCGCTGTTGGCCGGCGCGA
>JANNCH010000395.1:0-2206 GCA_031386315.1 Pseudobdellovibrionaceae bacterium | reverse complement strand
TTTTATTTTTGTGCAAAAATTATTCTGATAAGCTCTTAGCAAAAATCCGCGATATCCGCTTGAGAGAAAGATGATTCTATCAAAATTTTCACATCGTCAATCACCTGAGCAACGCTTAATATTTGCTTGCACTGCATTTTTGTTTAGATGTATCTCAGCAAATGACTGCAAATGTATTTAATTTGTTTGGTAGACATTAGACAGTGACAGAGCTTAAGCATGCGCCTTGCGCTCTGAAAGAACGAGTGCTAAATTCTCACTCGGTGGTTTATTAGTTTCTGAAGGCTTTGTAACGAGGGGGCCAAAAGTGTCTGTTTCGCTGACTGAGTACGAAAAAGCTTTAGACTCTTTGAAAGAAGCACTTCGCTTTGCTAGCTCGTCCTTGTCTCTAGAAGATGCTGTCTTATTCAAAATTGCCCGTGATGCATGTATTCAAAGATTTGAGTATTGTATTGAGTTATCCTGGAGGGTTTCGGTCAAAAAATTGGGTTCGACCACTAAATTTGCCAAGCCCGCGAGATGGCCAGAGCGGGATTGATATCTCAAGCCGAAATTTGGTTGGATTTTATCGAGGCCAGAAATGAATCAAGTCACTCTTATAATGAAAACGTAGCAAAAAAGTTATTCATTCAAATTAGTAATTTTTCAACAGAAGCTGAAAGATTATTATCAGAGCTCCAGAAACTACCATGAAGTACGGAATGGCAGATGAACAACTCCAAATATTAGAGAACCTGGTTATTCGTCCGTTGAAAGAACAGGGTGCTAAAGTTTTTCTTTTTGGATCACGAGCGGGACCGCTGCACCACTCTCACTCAGATGTTGACCTTCTCTATCAGCTAGAAACGATGCTCCCATCAGGGATTCTTTCTAAAATCATGGAAGACATCGAAGAGTCGCGCTTCCCCTTCACTGTTGATCTGGTCAATGACAAAGACCTCGCGGAAAGCTACAAAGAGTCGGTAGACTCTGCAAAGATTTTACTTTAGACCCGGTGTCCACAACCTAGGTCTCAGGCACAATTTGTAGACGTAAAAAGATTATAAAATACGTGTACTTACAATCTTTACTGGTAAATATGATTCTTATTATGTACATTTTATAAAAATTGTATATAATAAGAAACATATGCCAGCAAAATCGCCTGTTATTCGCAAATCACTAGAAAAGAACCTCCAAACTTTAGGTCAGCAGCTGAGAGATCGGCGAAAGGATCTGGGCGTGAGTGCCGTTACTGCTGCGCAGGCAGCTGCAATGTCTCGGGTGACTTTATATCGCATCGAAAAAGGTGAGGCTTCGGTAGCCATGGGCGCATATTTAAGCGTTATATGTTCATTGGGTCTAGCGCTAGATCTTAAAGACCCATCCGCTCAAAAAAATTTGCCAGACAAAGCAAAAAATAAACTTCCAAAAAAAATTAGGATTTCAAATTACAAGCAGTTAAAACGTTTAGCTTGGCAATTAAAAAAAACACATGAGCTCACCCCTCAAGAAGCATTGGATTTTTATGAGCGAAACTGGAGGCATGTCGACATAAATTCGATGGACTCTCGCGAAAAGAAATTACTCGAAATGCTGCTTGCTGCATTTGGAAGAGAGAGACTGCTTGTTTAAACGTGATCATCATCTTCGCATTGCAACTATTTTGCAGTCACTCGACGCTGAATTGTTAGAAAAGAATTCCTGCTTTTTTGGCGGTGGGACTGCGATTGCTTTGGCGAGCAATGAGTATCGCGAGTCCATCGATATTGATTTTTTAATTTCGGACCGTGCTGGGTATCAAAACTTAAGGCATTTGCTGACCGGACAAGGCATTCGGTCAATCGCCCGTTCTGGCCAACAACTCACGTCAGTTCGAGAAATTCGTGCCGATCAATACGGCATTCGCACAATGCTTCGAGTAGGCGATATCGAAATTAAATTTGAAATTGTTTTTGAATCGCGAATACAACTAGATGTACCGAAATTCGAACAGAAGATTTGTGGAATTTCCACGCTCACACCTCTTGATATGGCGACGACTAAGCTCTTAGCCAACTCGGACCGCTGGACAGATGACTCGGTATACAGTCGAGATTTAATCGATCTTGCAATGATTGGTCTTTCTCGCGAATCAATGTCTACAGCCATCAAGAAAGCTCGCGTTGCCTACGGCGAAAGCATCGAGCGTGATCTTATCAAGGCCATTGATCAATTATCAGAACGC
>JANNCH010000343.1:0-3166 GCA_031386315.1 Pseudobdellovibrionaceae bacterium | reverse complement strand
AGGTCCGGAAGGAAGCAACGGTAGTTATCAGACTATGTGATATGGGGGTGCCCGACCGCTTTTTTTTTGAGGGGTTTGTTTGGCATATCAAGTGATCGCACGTAAATGGCGTCCACAATCTTTCGGCGACCTCGTCGGGCAGAACCATATCACGCAAACTTTGACCAATGCCCTTCGCAACGGTCGCCTTCCCCACGCTTTACTTTTCACAGGCCCCCGCGGAACAGGCAAAACTTCTTCGGCACGTATTTTAGCCAAAGCCCTTCGCTGTACCGATGCACAGGATTTTGTTCCTTGTGGGGCTTGTCCTTCTTGTGTGGAAGTCGCAAGCGGCTCTAGCGTAGATGTTATAGAAATCGATGGAGCCTCTAACAACGGCGTGGATGCGATTCGTGAATTGCGTGACACCGTGGTATTCATGCCTTCTAGCGGAAAATACAAAATTTATATCATCGATGAAGTGCACATGCTTTCAACCAGTGCCTTTAATGCTTTATTGAAAACTTTAGAAGAGCCGCCGCCGCATGTGATTTTTATCATGGCGACGACCGAGGCCCACAAGATCCCACAGACTATTCTGTCTCGCTGTCAGCGTTTTGATTTTCGTCGTATTTCGACTCGACAGATCACTGAAAGATTGAAGCTCATTTGCGAAACTGATGGCGTAAAGTTTGAAGAGGAAGCTCTATGGGTTATCGCCCGTCAAGGTGACGGCAGTATGCGTGACTCGCAAAGTTTACTGGATCAAGTGATCACTTTTGCCAACGGCCCACTCACTCGTTTGAACGTAGTTGAAATTTTAGGTCTCACCGATCGTGCGCTTTTGTTAGAAACTTTGGGACATTTGATCGAAAGAAGTTCGCAAGGCGTTTTGAATGTGATTCAAAAAATTGCACAGTCGGGTTTTGAACCGCATTTATTTTCTCAAGATCTTTTAGAAATCATTCGCAATCTTTTGTTAGTGAAAATTTCAGATAAACAAGCAGGGCAAATTGTCGAAATGCCTGATTCTGAGTTAATCGCTTTGCAAGAAATGGCCGCTCGACTAACCGAAGAAGATATCCACATGCTTTTCGACATGGCTCTTAAGGGTGGACAAGATATCCCTCGCGCACAGGATCCACGCATTGTTTTGGAAGTGGTTTTGCTGCGTATGGCGAATGCTCCGAAGCTTGTGGATTTGCAAACTCTGCTTCAGGGTGCAGCTAACTCTGCTTCAACTAGCGCAGGTGGGCCCAGGCTCGCCAACCCGCACTCGGTAGCCCCGACTCCCGCTAAACCTGTTAAAATTGGTCATGAACGCTTAAAAGAATCTCAACATATTCCCGAGGTTCCATCTGGTTTAGAAGCCATGAAGGCCGCTTTGAATAAGGCAAAACCTAGCTTAGATGCCATGCCGGCCGCAAAACCAGCTCTGACAGCTGTCGCCCCGGCGGCGGAAGAAAAGCCTGCCCCCCCAAAAAAGGCCAGCGGCAGCACCCCGAATGAAAAATGGCTCAGCTTTGTGGATATCGTTCGTTACGATGACGCTATTTTCGCTGCTAAAATCGAAAACCTACTTTTTAGTAGCGAAGAAAATAAAACTTTGCGCCTAGGCGTTCCACCCAAACTGACTTTTTTGAAAGATCAGATGAACGACTCGCTGGTGCGTAAAAAGCTGCAAGGATATATTGATTCATATTGGGGTGATGGTTATTCTTTTGACGTATCGATGGGCCGTGATCCCGGTGGCGAAACAGGACATGCTCTATTGCAGAAAAAAGTGCAATTGGCAGAAGATGAACTGCGCACCAAAATCAACGAACATCCCATGGTGAAAGCAGCACAAGAGGCTTTCAGAGGACAGATAAAATCTGTCCTGGAGATTAAAAAATAGAATTACTTCTTTAAGGGAGAGTTTATGAAGGGTATGCCAGGCGGAATGGCCCAGCTGATGAAGCAAGCCAACCAGATGCAAATTAAAATGAAAAAAACGCAGGAAGATCTTGCGACTAAAACCTACGATGCAACCTCAGGTGGCGGCGCAGTGAAAGTCACAGTGAACGGCGAACATAAAATTATTTCTTTGACCATTGACCCTGAAGTTCTAAAAGCTGGCGATGCAGAAATGTTGCAAGACATGGTTCTGACAGCTGTAAACGAAGCAATGAAAGTTGCTAAAGACACTTCTGCTAAAGAGATGGAAAAAGTCACTGGCGGCATGAATATCCCAGGGATGTTTTAATCAATGTTACACATTGGCGCACTTGAAAAATTAGTCCACGAGCTCAGCCGTCTGCCCGGAATCGGGCCCAAGACTGCCCAGCGCTTGGCCTATTATATTTTGCGCTCAGGTGGGCAATACTCTGAACGCTTGGGTGAAGCTTTATTGCGTGTCCAAGCCGAAGTTCACGAGTGCCCCCGTTGCTTCAACTATACTGACAATGATCTTTGCAAGTACTGCAGCGATTCGCATCGTGCTGACGAATCTGTCTGCGTGGTTGAAGAACCTTCCGATATTATGCGCATTGAATCTTCAGGGGCCTTCAAAGGTCGCTACCATGTTCTTCACGGTGTGATTTCACCTTTAGAAGGTATTGGTCCCCAAGATTTAAAAATCCAAGAACTTTTGGGACGTATTAACCAAGGTATCAGTGGCGAAGCTCCGGTGATTAAAGAAATTATCTTGGCTTTGGACGCTGATTTAGAGGGTGATACGACAATTTTGTACCTAACTAAGCATTTACAGGGCAAAGGACTGAAAATTTCTCGCATCGCGCATGGAGTTCCTATTGGCAGCGACATCGATTTCATAGATGATAGAACCATGGGACGCGCTCTGGAAAACAGAGTCGAGCTGTAAATGGGGAAATTTTAATGTCGTTCATTAACTACAATGCGAAAGAGATTCACTGCAAAGTCGTGTATTACGGCCCTTCACTGGGTGGTAAAACAACGAATATTCAGTGGGTTTATCAAAAAACAGCCGAGGACCAAAAGTCCAAGCTGATCGCTTTGAATACCGACATCGAAAGAACTCTCTTTTTTGACTTCTTACCATTGAATGTGGGCGATATACGTGGCTTCAAAACTAGATTCCACTTATACACTGTCCCAGGACAAGTTGTTTACGATGCCTCTCGCAAATTGATTTTAAAAGGTTTGGATGGGGTCATCTTTGTAGCCG
>JANNCH010000329.1:0-1521 GCA_031386315.1 Pseudobdellovibrionaceae bacterium | reverse complement strand
TCCATTGCTTTAAATTTTTTGACGTTGCCACTGCCAACCTTGGCACAAGCTTGTTCCATTGTGTGTACATCATTACATACAATCCATCTTCGGTAACTGCTATGCGGGGGTCTTCGCAGCCGCCCGGCCATTCAAACTGTTTTTGATTGTCGTTGGCGGGGTACATCACCGGTTTACCACTTCGCTTCATGGTTATTCCGTTTGTGCTGGATGCCATGCCCAACCGCGAGGTTCGCATGCCTATCCCAACGCCCGACCGGTCTTCGGCACGGTACAGCACATAAATTTTATTATTCATAACCGTGGCGGCTGGGTTAAAAACATCACTGGCTTCCCAACCTACCTTTTGGTTGGTCATGGGGTCTTTAAAAGTGCTTTGGGGGTTGGGTAATAGTATTGGGTTAACGCTATCGGGCCTAACGAAAGGGCCTAACGTCCACCACGGGCTGGCGTCGGTTTGCTGTGCACCGGCTGAGAAACCAGCCAACAAAACGAGCAAAATCACCACAACTTTCATTCTATTTAAATTGATCATATACGGAAAAACCTGTTTTTAAAATGAGGATTGCAAGGTAGCAATATTGCAATGAGCAAAGCCACAGTTACAATTATCATGGTATGTTGGTAAATCATCATCATTGATGACCAATATCAAATAGATAATGTTGAGGCGTAATTAGTTTTGTGCAAAGACTAAACACAACATGTACAAATCAGATTGAAAAACCGTTGGAACCTATGATGCCGCTTGGGACATACAGCGAATCGCTAACTGCATTGATTGAACATTTAAAAGCATGGGAGGCACTGCCATAAATAATTCAATACCCCTTGTTAAACTCTCAAAGGTTGAGCCACCTTATATCCCTAATTTCCTGAAAGCTCATGTTGCGGCCATTGTGTTGCAGCATTTTTTTAATGCATATGTTGTAATCAACAACAATCCTTTAAATTAAAATACCAAAGGCTGACTGCATTTTTGTTTAACTATAAAGAGAACTTAATTATTGTTAAAGTGTTTTTTTGCAATAAAAGCGAAAGTAGCTGCGTTAATTTCGATTTGATGTAAATGAAAGAACCAGGTTTTTTCTGGTGGAGAGGTATTTAATACAACTGAGAGAACTCAACTGAATTTTGGATCATCAAAAATCCTGATGAGCCCGCAGTCATCTTCAGACCATTTTTTATATAATTTCACCAGCTATGAATTTTACTTAGATGTTTTTGCATTTTACTGTATTTCTTAACAAAAACTGATTTCACGGATACTTTTATGCACCCCTACCCTTCGCTTCAAAAATTCCCTACTGCAAATGAGCAAAAGAGGTCAACCGCTTTTTCAGATATTGAAGTGAAGTTTCCCCGTCCCGATCGTTTGCCCTTATCGTTTAACTAGGAACGCTTGTGGTTTATAGACAAGCTGGAGGGCAGTGTGCAGTACCATGTGCCAATGGTATTGAGGGTAAAGGGTGCCATGGATAACATTGCGTTGGCTGGTGCTTTACACAAAATAATTGAACG
>JANNCH010000319.1:0-4749 GCA_031386315.1 Pseudobdellovibrionaceae bacterium | reverse complement strand
ATATAAACGACAGAGCCCGGTCTTAAAACACGGCGAACCTCGGATAGCACACGAATCGGATCTGGCACATGTTCTAAAATCCAACATAGAAAAGCACCATCAAAACTATTCGTGCTAAAATCCATGGCGGCCGCATTCATTTCTTTGATTTCAAAGCGCCCCTTCGCGTAGGGGATTTCTGATAAGCGTTGATTTGCAGTTGCCAATTGCTTGGTGCTTAAATCAATCCCCGTTAGATGCAAGTTCGGAAAACGTCGCAAAATAATTTCGCTTTGCGCACCGACTCCGCAACCCACTTCTAAGAGTTGGCTAACAGCAGATAAATTGATATTCTGGTAGACCGTGAATTCACCAAATTGAGCTTGTTTGCGCAATCTCTCTTGTTCAGCTGATGAAAACCCGTGAAGATATGGAAAATCTATTTTTTGTGTCATAGTGAGGTGATTTTAGATGTCAGAGCCCATTCTCGCAATTGATTTCGGCACGAGTAACTCACTGGTCGGCGCCTGCCACAACGGCAAACGTATTGAAGCTTTGCCGCTAGACCCCGTAGCCGCCGATCCAAGTCTGATGCGCACACTTTTGTATTTTCCAAATCCAGATCTCTGCTTTTACGGCGTATCTGCCATCGAACAATATCTCGAGCAAGATATGGAGGGCCGACTTTTTCGCTCTTTCAAATCTCACTTACCCAACAAAAATTATCTCGGTACCGTTTTAGACAATCGTATTTTGACCTTAGAAAGCATGATTGGAATCTTTTTATTAGAACTGCGTAAGCGCGCAGAAAAAGCGCTGGGCACAACAGTTGAAAAAGCTGTCATCGGTAGACCCGCACGCTATTCGATGGATCCCGTTGCCGATGGCTTTGCACTGCACCGCATGCACAAAGCTGCTGAAATGGCGGGCTTCAAAGAAGTGCAATTCGTACCCGAACCTTTGGCTGCCGCCTTCGATTACCGCCGACAGATTACATCAGAGAAAATAGTTTTGATCGGAGACTTTGGCGGAGGAACTTCAGATTTTACTTTAATCAAGTTGCGCCCCGAAAGTTTTTCGAAAGAAGATGTTTTAGCCATCGACGGTTGTCCACTGGCAGGTGATGCGCTGGACAGTGTTTTTATGAGTCACCGCTTGAGTGATCACTTCGGGGCAAAATCCCGCTATCGTTTACCCATGGGTAGCAACGTCATGACCATGCCGCCACACGTGACCCAAAGACTGAATCACCCTGCCCACATTGTGCACTTAAAAGAAAAAGACACCTACGCTTTTATCAATGAAGTGCGTAAATGCTCGCTTACGAAAAAAGACCAAGATGTTATCGATAGGTTATTTATAATGATCGAAGACCAACAGATTTTTCCATTCTTTGAAAATATTGAGGCTGCTAAAAGAACTCTATCCACGAATGCCGAGTCCAACTTTGAATTCAGCTATCCGGGCATTGATATTCATGAAACTTTTTTAAGTGGTCAGTTTGAAGAATGGTCCACCGACACACGCTCTAAAATCTTTGAAGCTTTAGACCGCTGCTTGTCGCAAGCAGGACTCAATGCCGAGCAAGTGGATCTTGTCTGCCTGACGGGCGGTACCGCCAAGGTTCCATTTATTCGCGAAGAATTAGAAAAACGATTTGGAAAAGACAAATTGCAGACCCAATCACATTTTCACTCGGTGCTCTCGGGACTTGTTGAGTCAGCTCTGTTTTGGGAAAAGGGCCAGCGCGTTCAGTAGCGTATAAACCTAAATCCACGCCTTTGCTTGATGAAGAATAGATATAATTATGATGGCACCTTTTCGATGACAGTAAATAACATTGAATGGTGTTCCTGGGATGACAAGTTCAAAAGTTCCATCTACTCGTCCTTTACGTCCGGACTCAGGAAAGCTTCTGATTTGCTCGATTCCATTTAAAATTTTCAAAATTATATTTCTAGCAGTTTCAGGTCTATCTTGATTCACCAAATAATCAGAGACAGCTTGAAGGTGACGAGCTGCCGTCTTAGTCCATTTTAAACTTAACTTTGCCATCGGTTTAATACTTTTGCGATCTCATCATCGCTAGCAAATTCTTCAGCATCAGCTTCAGCCAATCCAATTTTAATTTGTTCAATTTGCCATTTATGAACTTCTAAGTAATTTGTAATGGCCTCATTAATAATGAATGTGCGATCTCTACTTGAGGCAGCGGCTAATGAGTCAATTTGCTCAACTTTATCTTCATCAATTTTTAAAGAAACTCCGAGCTTCTTTCCCATCTGACACCTCTGAAGTTATAATACTACATATTTCATAAAAATACAACGAAATACGTTGAAATTTATAAGCACAATACTTTCAAATAAAAAGACATAAATACCTAAGTACCTGATTTCAATAATAAAAAACCCACGCTTTTCAGCGTGGGTTTCATAACTTCAGCATTCAAGCCGGTGATTTAAAACAAAACCTATTCCGGCAACGCATCGTAAGAAATATCTAGTTTGTCGCTCGTGCCTGAAAGGCTATCCATCAACAAATCACCGAATACGATGGTGTTCTTTTCTGGATCAAAGCTCCAACCCTTATCAATATCGTTCGGTACTTCGTTAGCACCATAGCGAACTTTGATTGTTGACGGGATTGGACGACGAGTTAACTGCATCACTTTCGAAACGCGGTTCACGATGTCTTTACCTAAGAAATCCAAATTGCTGTTGAAGTTTGGATCACACAGATCATACACATAACCACTGAGCAAATTGATGTAATCTTCTAGTCTTATCGGCGCCCCGCTATCACGTGCACAACCACCACCAGGATTCACATTGCTTGGAATCACGATACCGTAAGGAATGATCTTCTTTTTATCGCCTTTTTTAAGCTTCGTCGTAAAGTTGAAAAATTCTTGACCCGTATAAGCACCACCACTCGGTGATACGGACTGATCGTCTGAATCCGTCATAAATATAATCACAAGGTAGGCGTCTTCACGCAAGAAACCAAAGTTGTAAGTCGTCGCCAATTTACCAAGCGCATCTGTTGCCGGTTCAAACATTTTCTCAGTAGATGAACCTATCGTCCCCACCTGAATGTATTGACGAAGCAATCGAATTCCATCTGGCGTCGAACGCTCGACGTACTTTGGGTACCCTGGTGAATTCACCAAGCGACCACCCCAGTTGGTATTGGCGCGGTAATCGTACTGGCCTTGAGTCGTCGAAATAACACCGATGTGGTAATCCAAAACACGATTTTTAGAAATCGAATTTGTGATCACTTCTACGTTTTTAGACAAACGCACTTGATGTGATTCCATACTACCCGAGTCATCGAATACGAAAAGAATATCCACCTTTGGATTGAAATCCAGGTTCACACCATTTGCGACCTGCTGAGTGTACACCTTTTCTTGCAGCTTCGGAGACTGCGGTGAGCACGACAACATGCCGAGTAGCATAATCAAGGCACATGGAAAAAGAATTTTCTTAATCACAAGGTCTCCTTACTTAGCGGGTTTTTTGACATGCTTTTTTCACGTCAACTTTGTAGTTCGACAATTCATCAAACCAAACTTCGTTCTCGGCCGCAAAAACCATTTTGTCTTTCGACAGACTTCCGGTAGAACCTTTTTTCTCGATAATTTTATCCGCATCTGTTTTCACAAGACGATTTGAAACTGAAATCTGCTGCAAAAGTTCAGCTTCAACGATTTGCATTTTCTGCAAAGTCTTAGAAATTTCAGACAATTCAAAACTAGCTAAAGCTTTGATCTTTAATAAAATTGCACTATGGGCCGCATGATGGCGCTGATCCGCAGCCATTCTGAATTCATCGAGCCTCGCTTGAAAACCGACTTTGCCAGTGCCTTCAGCTAGTGAGCGACTGTAAAGTTCGTTGGCCACTTTTTTCTCGATATCCATTTGTTTTTCAAGATGGATCAAATCATTCAAACGATTATCACGAGTGATAAAACGTGGAAGGTTTTTAAGATCACCGCCCAGCTCTTTCAAAGTTGGCACTTTGTTTTTTGCTTTTTCGATATAGCTATTCACAGTTGCCACTGACTTGGGGTTTTCAGTGATCGACGTTAGAATTTGCGCACGCGGTTTGAATCTTTCGCGGTACTCTTTCAACGAAACCGTCACACCAGGATAGTCACAAACTTTTAGCTGAGCCATGGCTTGCAAGAATACGGTCTCTGGACCGATCTGACTTGCAAACACAGGGTTTACCAAAGTTTTTGTCACTGCTAATGTATTTTGCGGTTCACCTTTGCGGATGTAGGCCCATGCAGCCTCTTCTTGAGCATCAAACCAATAGTCTGAAGATTTATCCACTTTTTGATAATACTGAACGGCAGCGTCCAAATAACCATTTTGGAATAACAAACGCGAAGCCGTCATATTCGTTAGATCTGCACCGATCGGATTTCTTTCAGACTTTACCAAGTGAGCTAAAATTTTAGCCGCTTGCTGAGCATCGTCTTTCAATGACAGTGCTAAAACCAATTGCCACTCTAACAAAGCGCGCTCGCGCGTATCTGGAGCAGACTTTGTCAAAAGAGCTTTCAATTTTTCAACATCACCCGCTTGAAAATTCTGTCGACTCATCACCAAAACTTCTACTGCGGGACCAAACAAGGTCGTCCAATAAGGGGCCCAGCGGATCTCAGCCACACTCCAGGCTATATTAGAAGGGTTTAAATTTTCTTTCCATAGTTGTGCAACATCCGGAGCGATCTTTTCTGGGTTGCTAATATTGAAC
>JANNCH010000302.1:0-2112 GCA_031386315.1 Pseudobdellovibrionaceae bacterium | reverse complement strand
GCAGCTGTATGGCTTTATGGGGATTTGGCTATAGTAAATAAAGTTACGGAAGATAACGAACATATTTCGGTAGGGACTAATAAGTACGGGAAGAACATAAAATCCCTGAAAATCATTTTAAATAATGATGTTAGAGAAATTAAAGCAACTAAGTTAGAGTACTTTCAAGTGTTAACGCTTGCAGGTTTTACTATTAGACCTTATGTTACTATTGCTTACAGCAATTCTCTCAATGACCCTACAAGTGGGGTTTTAGCGCCTAATGGTACAGTCTTTCTTAAAGAAGGTACTGTACTAACTGCAATACTTAATGAGCCCGTACACATTAACTTATAAGGAAATTACCAATGAAAAAATCTAAAGCTAAAGTTTATAAATCTAAAAATAAAGTAAAACCTAGCACGAAATCTCTGGAAGATACTCTTGTAAGTTATGCTAACTATATTTATAGTAATGTGCTAGACGTTATACACTGGGATACAAAACCTAACTTATCTAGAGAGAACGGAATTTTGACTTTAGAACTTACTTGTAAGTCTAACCAAAAACTAACTGTAGAACTACTAGATGCTTCGGTTTATCATATTAAGTTAGATGGTGTTCTTATGGATAATCTTATGCTTATAGACGAGACAGCTATGCGTCTTATAAATATACTTTCTGATGGTGAGCTTTGTAAAGACTACATTCATAGTCCCGACCTTTACGACCCTACTTTAAATAATTCTTCCAACTAAAGGCCAAAAGCCCTCATAGTCATACATTATCCCGCATAAAACCATTAAAGGCTATCTTCTAGCAGAAGAAGACCTTCCTAATAATAAACTTCATCAATATGTCTAAAATTTGTAAAGAGTGTAAAGGTACTGGTTGGTCCAGACTAGATGATGCCTTTGACATACAGTGTTTATGTACAAAAGCTACCTATCTTCGTATAGCTCCACGAATTCAGGAAACTCTAATGGTAAAAGCAAGTAAAACCACTAAGAAAGCTACCAAGAAGATAGCTAAAGAGCTAGAGGCTGCAGGTTGTGATGTTTGCCAAGATAGAGGCTACTACACTCTTGATAAGGTCAAAGAGCCTTGTGCATGTATGGAGCCACCACCTGATTCCTAT
Organism: Pseudobdellovibrionaceae bacterium; assembly: GCA_031386315.1. GTDB lineage: Bacteria > Bdellovibrionota > Bdellovibrionia > Bdellovibrionales > Bdellovibrionaceae > JANNCH01. The sequence goes on along the minus strand of JANNCH010000302.1, from coordinate 995 downwards.
GATGAGGTTATGAGAAAAGCAGTGACCACTTTAGAGGCTAAAGTTCGGAATCTAGAAGCTAAGGTTATAAGGCTGGAGAAGGCTAAGGGTTGACATGCCAAATTTTACTCTAAAACAGATGATAGCTGCTTTGGCTACCGATGAGAACCTGCGTATATTAGTAGACAGCTATCTTACTAATACTGGAGTATCTTTATTAGATAGAGTAGAAGACTATATCAAGTCTGATGGGCCTATGTCTTATAGACATCTGGAACTCAATCCTCCTGAAGGCCTATCTTCTTCAGAAGCTAGAGCATCTATAAGCAAGCTAATTACTGAAGGCAAAGTTTTTATCAATGGAGACCTTCGTATAGCTATAAAGCCAGCTACTTTAAGCATATTAGTCAATGGTAAAACCTGCAGGCTTGATGTAAATAGTGCTATATCTTACGAAGATGTTGTAAGCCTAGTAGGGTTACCTGTAAACTCGATAGTATCTATTACTTTCAGAGGTGCCTTTGGTGATACTTCTGGTATTCTAAATTTTGGTGAAACCGTGGCACTTAAAGAGGGTACTATTTTTAATGCCTATGTAACAGGAAACGCTTAAACTATGATACTAACCAATGAGTATGAATATCTTAGCTCTCTTGTATTTCTGGATGGGGTTTTAGCCGTCCGTGTAGTGGAAGCTAATACTCACGAAGGTTACCTTCTTTGTTATGAAAATGGTACATTAGTTAGGAAAGAGGGTGCTGTGGTTGCCGTTGTAGGCCCTAAGGATACCAGCACTTGGCACCTAAAAGAGATTTCTAAAATTTTAGCGTCACGTTAGTTTACTAGTAGTCTTAGTATAAATCTATAACGTCAGGACCATTCCCCTAGATGACCAAAAAAATCAGCTCTGCTCCTTCTTATCGCGAGACTGACTTAGAAATAACTGATAGTGGCTTATTACTCCAATTGTTAGGGCCTAACGATTGCAATATAAAACTGATAAAGAAAGCTTTCAA